>JANMUC010000480.1:0-14905 GCA_031391225.1 Deinococcales bacterium | reverse complement strand
GGGAGAAGGACTGGTGCAAAAATCTGGACGCGGTTTTATTGTCAGCCCAATCGACCTCGAAGAAATCGAACAAGCCTGCGCTTGGCGCGAGGTGATCGAAGTTGCCGCCGTCAAAGAAGCAGTCAAACGCGCCACCAAACCCGAACTCGAGAAGATTCAAAACGCCATCTCGCAAAACACGGTGCATTTGCCACTCGAGCAATACATGAGTGGCGCTACGAATTTTCATCTTGGCGTGGCACGACTTTCAGGCAACGTTTTTATCGTCAAAGCGCTAGAAGATGTGCTCACACGACTCTCTCGCACGCGCTGGTTTGAAGCGGGCAGCGACCAAGGACGCGAACGTGCCGGACTCGAGCACGCCAAAATTTTAGAACTGATCGCCAACCGCGACGGCAACAAAGCCAGCCGCGAAATCGCCAATCACCTCGTCAGAAGCGGCGACAGATTGCTCGAGAATCTCAAAAGCGCAGGCTCGAGATTGCAAATTCGGGGTTCACCGTTGGGGCGTAAAATCTGAGATTCACAAGTTAAGAAGTACCCAATCACGCACATGGGTGAACA
This sequence comes from Deinococcales bacterium, assembly GCA_031391225.1. GTDB lineage: Bacteria > Deinococcota > Deinococci > Deinococcales > JAAFIG01 > JANXTZ01. The sequence continues at coordinate 14,341 of JANMUC010000480.1, read as the reverse complement.
CGAGCGACCATGCCCGTAAGGTGCAAGAATATGGTCAAGAAGGTTCACCCCTACGAACCCAAAACCAGGATCATTTCTCGAGCGTCAAAAGGAGTTTTATGGGCAAAACATTATTTGAAAAAGTCTGGGATGCACACGTGGTCGCCCAAGACGAAGGCGCACCAGCCGTGCTTTACATTGACACGCATCTGATTCACGAAGTCACCAGCCCGCAAGCGTTTTCCATGTTGCGCGAACGCGGCTTGAAAGTTCGTCGCCCCGAACGCACCTTCGCCACAATGGATCACAGCATCCCAACCCGCATGGCAAACGCCACTGATGTGATTCCGCTCGAGATGTGGGGATCGGAACAAGCCACACAAGTTCAAACCCTGCGCAAAAACTGCGCCGACTTTGGCGTGACGCTGTGGGACATTGCAGGCGAAGTGCAAGGCGTGGTTCACGTGGTTGGACCCGAAATGGGCATTACGCATCCAGGCATGACGATTGTCTGCGGCGACAGCCACACCAGCACCCACGGCGCGTTTGGCTCTCTCGCATTCGGCATTGGCACATCTGAAGTTGGGCATGTACTGGCAAGTCAGTGCTTACTTCAGAGCAAACCCAAAACAATGGCTATCAATGTCTCGGGGCAACTGAGCGCGGGCGTGACCGCCAAAGATATTATCCTCGCCATCATCGCGCAAATTGGAGCGGACGGCGGCACAGGATACGTCTTTGAATACCGTGGCAGCGCCATCGAGAAACTCTCGATGAGTGAACGCATGACCATCTGTAACATGAGCATCGAAGGCGGCGCTCGAGCGGGAATGATCGCACCAGACCAAACCACGTTTGATTTTGTCGAAGGTCGAAAATACGCGCCAAAAGGCGAAGACTGGACAAATGCAGTAGCCTACTGGAAAACCCTGCCAAGCGATGCCGATGCAGTATTTGACCGCGAAATTCACCTCGATGCCAGCCAGCTCGAACCGATGGTCACTTACGGAACGAACCCAGGACAAGGCGCGGGCATCACGGGTCATATTCCAAAAGAAAGTGACCTCGAGAATCCCGCGCATCAACGCGCACTGGCATCTGCCCTCGAGTACATGGGCTTGTCTGAAGGTCAAGCCATTAACGGCTTACCTGTAGACGTGGTTTTTATCGGCAGTTGCACCAACGGACGGCTCGAGGATTTACGTCAAGCCGCCAGCATTGTTAAAGGCAAGCACATTTCGAGCGGTGTGATGGGCATTGTCGTCCCAGGCAGCAAAGACGTTCGCAACAAAGCCGAAGCCGAAGGACTAGACAAGATTTTCACCGACGCCGGATTTGAATGGCGTGGCGCAGGATGCAGCATGTGTCTTGCCATGAACGAAGACAAAGCGGGTGCAGGGAAGTACGTTGCCAGCACCAGCAACCGAAATTTTCAAGGTCGTCAAGGTCCAGGCTCGAGAAGCTTGTTGATGTCGCCGTTGATGGCGGCGGCGGCAGCCGTTTCTGGGCACGTGGTTGATGTCAGGCAGATGATGTAAGTCCAAAATCTCGAGGTGAGAACATGGGAAAGCAACTTGAATCAATATCACCAGTGCTGAACGAATTTATTCTTAAGCAACACATGTTTTTTGTTGGCACGGCTGCAAGTGACGGTCGCGTCAACATTTCTCCCAAAGGCATGGATTCACTGCGCATCACCAACCCAAACCAAGTCGTCTGGCTGAATTCCACAGGCAGCGGTAACGAAAGCGCCGCGCATATCCTCGAGCTTAACCGCATGACCATCATGTTTTGCGCTTTTGAAGGTGCGCCAATGATTTTGCGACTGTTTGGGCAGGCTCGAGCCGTTCACCCAAGGGACACCGAATGGGAAAGCCTGTACGGTCTGTTCAACCCCCTTCCGGGTGCAAGGCAAATTTTTGTGCTCGAGATTGATTTGGTGCAAACCTCTTGCGGTATGGGCGTGCCATTTTACGACCATGTGGCAACTCGAGAGGACTTGAATGACTACTGGGCGGCTCGAACACCCGAACAAATCGAAACCTACTGGCACAACAAAAACGAAAACAGTATTGACGGCAAACCCACCAAGATTTTTGGTTAAACCTCGAGATTTAAAACCCAAACAAAATTGCAATTAAACTCCCTTCTCTCGATGTTGAAAGAAGGGCTGGGGATGAGAGCAGAGAAAAAGCTCGTCCCTCGAGAAACCAAAGGAGTTTACAATGGCAGAATTTAAAACCATCACCAGCACCGCCGCGCCACTTCGCGTCGAAAACATCGACACCGACCAGATTATTCCAGCCAAGTACCTGACCGCCGTGACCAAAGAAGGCATGGGTTTGGGCTGTTTTAGCAACTGGCGTTACCTCGAGGATGGGTCTGACAATCCAGAGTTTTCGTTAAACAAACCTCAATTTAAAGGCGCAAAAATTTTGGTCGCAGGGCGTAATTTTGGCAGTGGCTCGAGCCGTGAACATGCGGTCTGGGCATTGACCGATTACGGTTTTAAGAGTGTGATTGCTCCAGCCTTTGCCGACATTTTTTACAACAATTCACTGAAAAACGGTTTGTTGCCTGTGGTCTTGCCCGAAGATGTTGTGGTGAAACTTTGGGCAACACTTGAGGCGAACCCAAACTCTGAAATTACGGTGGATTTACCATCGCAAAAAGTGACGCTGCCTGATGGCTCTAGCGTGGACTTTCAGATTGATCCGTTTCGTAAATTGTGTTTGCTCGAGGGTGTGGATGACTTGGGTTACATCATGAAACGTGAAGCTGCCATGAACGAGTACGAAGCGAAACGACCTTACTGATGCGCCAATCTGCCTCTTCAGGTTCGCCACTCGAGCCGATCATTGGTATGACCAGGGCAGTGCGCATTGGGAACATTGCGGCGGTGGCTGGCACTGCGCCGATTGGCACTGACCGAAAAACCGTGGGCATTGGCGATCCTGCCGCCCAAATGCGGCGCTGCCTCGAGATTTCCCGTGACGCACTTTTAGCGCTTGGCGTGCCGCTCAAGAATGTCATTCGGACTCGAATAATCCTCACCAACATTGATGATTGGGAAGCCGTGACCAAAGTGCACGGCGAGTTTTTCTCGAGCATCAAACCCGTCACAACGGTCATGGCAGTCTCGAGGTTCATCAATCCTGAATGGCTTGTGGAGACTGAAGTCGATGCGGTTGTTGATTCAGATTAAACTCGAGGTGTTGCGGTGGGAAATCCTATTGAAAGCTTAAAAATCTCGAGTTCCAAATCGCAATTTGATGCGAATGCGGGAAGTTATGCCAGATCGAGCGTGCATCGTTTTGGCGCGAGTTTGCCAGTTTTGTTGAATCTTGCCGACCCAAAAAAGAACGATTTGGTGCTTGATGTTGCGACTGGCACAGGAAACACCGCGTTGGCATTTGCGCCACTCGTTTCTAAAGTCACAGGAATTGACATGTCGCCCAAGATGCTCGAGCAAGCCAAAACCCGAGCGAGCACTGAAAACATTCTCAACGCAGATTTTCTCGAGGGTGACGCGCAAAACCTACCGTTTCAAGATTCGAGTTTCAGCATTGTCGCCAGCCGTCACGCCCCGCATCACTTTCATAACATTCCAAAATTTTTGTCTGAGGTAAATCGGGTTTTAAAACCTCGTGGGCGATTTGTCATGAGCGATCAAATAGTGGTTCACAAAGAGGATCAAGATTGGGTGAATGAGTTTCAGCACACCCGTGACCCCAGTCATTACTTACAACGCCTAGTCTCGCAGTGGCAAGACTTAGTGCACGATGCGGGTTTGGTCTGGATCAAAGATCAACTCGTGCCGTACAAGCTCGAGTTTGACTGGTGGGTCAGTGCCAGCGGTTGCAGTACCGATAAAATTTTGAAGCTCGAGCAAATGGCATTTGATGCCCAACAAAGTCGTCGCAGCCGTCTCAACCTCGAGTTTGATGCTGGTGGTAGAATCTCGAGTTTTATCGAACCGATGTTGGTCATCAAGCTCGAGAAGCACTAAAAATTTAAAGGAGTTTCATGCCCAAAGTTGTTGTCTTACCAGGAGATGGTGTCGGTCCTGAAGTCGTTGCTAGCGCCCTCGAAGTGCTTAAACTTGTCGCGCCCGACCTCGAGTATGAAGAGTTTGCATTTGGACTTGCGGGTATTGAAAAATACGGTGTGCCACTTGCGCAAGAAGTACTCGAGGCTGCTCAAAAGTCCGATGCGGTGCTGATGGGTAGTGTAGGTGGGCTTCCTGGAAGTACCGAAAATGTCCCAAGGGAAATGCGCCCTGAATCGGGATTACTTAAACTTCGCAAGGGTCTTGGCGTGTACGCAAACCTTCGTCCAAGCTTGGTTTACGAAGGACTCGAGCATCTTTCACCGTTAAAACCAGAAATTGCCAAAGGTGTCGATGTTTTAATCTTGCGCGAATTGCTGGGTGGAGCGTACTTTGGCGAACCGCGCAGCATTTCTGCCGAGGAAGGTTACAACACGATTCGTTACAACGTAAATGAAGTAGCTCGAGCCGCACGTTGGGCATTCGAGGCAGCACGAACCCGCAAGAACCGTGTGTGCAGCGTGGACAAAGCCAACGTCATGGAAGTTTCGGAATTTTGGCGGCGCGAAGTGCAAAAAGTGCATGACCTCGAGTTTCCCGATGTCGAACTGACCCACGAGTATGCCGATTCTTGCGCGATGCTATTGGTCAAAGACCCGAAGCGTTACGACGTGATTGTGACCGAAAATTTATTTGGTGATTTCTTGTCTGACCTTGCCAGTGTTTTGCCTGGAAGTTTGGGTTTGCTGCCCAGTGCCAGTCTCGGCGACGGTACGGGCTTGTACGAGCCGATTCATGGTTCTGCTCCTGACATTGCCGGAATGGGAGTTGCAAACCCCGCAGCGACCATCCTGAGCGCCGCCATGATGCTTCGGTATAGCTTCAAGCGCCCCGAAGTTGCGGAAAAAGTCGAGGCGGCGGTCAAAGCCGCACTTTTCTCCAATCCAACCAGGGATTTGGGCGGCACGGCAGGAACTCGAGAATTTACCGATGCAGTGTTGAAAGCTTTGTCGTAAACGAGTAGTTGAAGGTTCATGCCAACAAGCCCGCACAAAATGCGGGCTTTATTTTTGAGAACTTGAGTATTAATTTTTTGAAGTTGTATCCGCTGCATCGCGCATCGCGTCACCCGCAAAATTAAACGCCAAGACCGACAAGAAAATCATCAAGCCTGGGGTGAGCAACCACGGGTATTGCGCCAGATTGCTGAGATCATTCGCATCTGCCAGCAACAAACCCCAAGAGGTCATTGGTTCTTTGACGCCCAACCCCAGAAAACTCAAGCCGCTCTCGCCCAAAATGTACCCTGGTAGCGCGAGCGTTCCTGTGACAATCAAATACGAGGTCAGATTCGGCACAATATGCCGCAAAATAATCCGCAAATCACTTGCGCCCAAAGCTCGAGCGGCTTGCACGTAATCTTGATCTCGAGCGGCGAGCACTTGCCCTCGCACGACTCGAGCCAGACTTGCCCAACCGATAAAACTAAGCACCGCGACGATGCCCAGGTACACCAGGCTTGAGGGCCATTTTGCTGGGATTACATAGGCGAGTGCCAGCAAGATTGGCAAGCGTGGGAACGAGAGCAGAATTTCGATTAGGCGTTGAATGGCGGTGTCAATCCAACCACCGTAATAGCCCGAAATTCCGCCCATGAGAATGCCAATGCTAAAACTGATCAAAATACCAATAATACCGACAGTCAACGAAACTTGCGAGCCGACCAGCATCCTCGAGAGGAGATCGCGCCCGAATTTGTCTGTGCCGAGCGGGAAGAAAAAACCGTTTTGCACGCCGAAAAGATGCAAATTGGTGTTGAAAATGCCGAACAAGTTGTAATTTTCGCCTTGCACAAATAAGCGAATCGGTTCGGGGCGTGTGGTGTCTTCAACGTATTTTTTGGCGAAAGTGACAGGGTCGCGTTTGTACGAACTTGGGTAAACAAAGGGCAGTCGCAGTTGACCTTCGTGAATCCAGTGAACTCTTTGAGGTGGTTGAAACGGAAACTGTTCGTGCTGAATCGTGATTTCGTACGGTGACAAAAACCCTGCAAAAATTGCGATCAAATAGAGAACAATCAAGATAACGCCGCCAGCAATGCCGAGCTTGTTGCGCCTAAAGCGCCGCCAGGCAAGCAGCAGTGGATGAATCGATTTTTCGGTTTTGGTGGTTAAAGTTGAAGTCATGGTTTCTCGAGCTTCATTCGTAACGAATTCTTGGGTCTACGACTGCCAGTAAAACATCGGCGAGCAAATTTCCGATCATCAGCACAAAGCTCGAGAGCAGCAAAAGCGTGATAACCACGTATTGGTCTTTGGCTTTGATGCTGTCGTACAAAAATGGTCCGATGGTGGGAAGACCCAGCACCGTGGCGGCAATCAAACTGCCGCTGGTCAGTTCGGCAAAACTTAAACCCGCAATGCTAATTAATGGGTTGATGGCGTTACGCACGGCGTGACGGTAAATCACGATTCGCTCCTGCAAGCCTTTGCTACGGGCGGTGCGGACGTAATCTTGGTTTAAAACGTCGAGCATGTTGGCTCGCATTTGTCGTTGCAGGCTGGCGACGTGATTGACGCCAATCACGATAATCGGCAGCCAAAGGTGCGCCAGATGATCCAACAATTTGGAAAACGACCACGGGGCATCAATAAATTCGTTGCTGAAAACTCCACCGACATTCTTGCCATTCAAACTTAAAATCAAGGCGATCAGCAAAAGTCCAAGTAAAAAATCGGGGATGGCAAGTCCAGCATAGCCCAGAAAACTTGCAAAACCGTCAACCACACCGTTGCGCCGAACGGCAGTTAAGATTCCAATCGGTATGGCAATCAACCAACTGAAAATCAGCGCCAGCGCCGCAATTTCCACCGTCCAAAACATTCGTTCGCCAATCAGTCCAGCCACGGGTCGGTTGGCGGTAAATGACTGACCAAAATCGCCCCGCGTGACAATGCCCCACACCCAAAGTCCGTACTGGACAATCAAGGGTTTATCCAAGCCGAGTTGTTCTTGAATTCGGACTACGGTTTCTTGGGAAAAACGCGGGTCTTCGAGGTACGAATCCAGAAAACTACCAGGTTGCAATTGAATCACAAAAAAAGCGATGAACGACACCGCCAAAAGCGTCGGAAAAATGACAAGACTTCTTTTTAAAATAAAATTAAACATGATTCTCGAGTTTGTTGTACTGCAAGAGTTTTTGAGCGTGAAACCTCGAGCCTGATTTTTCTAGGCTCGAGGTTTTTGAATGCGTTATTTGAGGTAAACGATATGGTTGGTCACGTAACCCGGAATCGGTCCGAGGTTGTAAACAAAGTTACCGACTTTGTTGCTGACGGCGGCAATGTTGGCAGGTTTGGCAATCATGATGACGGGTAAGTTTTTGGCGTTCAACAATTGCCATTCGTCGTAAAGCGCACCGCGTTTGCGTTGGTCGGTCAGTTTTGAGGCTTGGTCGAAGATCGTCCAAATGCGTTTTTCCCAGGTTTTCATCAAATTGAAATTGGGTGCGCCACCCGGAGTTAGCGACCGCATGGCACGGTGCCAGTAGTACAAATCGCCGCCTGGTTGCCAGATGGCTTTGCGAAGTTCTGGGTCGGGTTGGTTGCCGAAGCCGTAAATGCCAGCTTCAAAGTCGCCAGCGTTCAATTTCGAAAAGACCAAACTGTTTTGCAGCGTTTGAAGGTTGGCTTTCAAACCAATGGCTTTCATATCGTTTTGAATGATCGTCGCAATTGGTCCGCCTGCAAAGAACGGATTATCGAGCGGAGCGATCATCGAGAATTCGATGTTTTTGCCGCCAGCAAAATTCCGAACGCCATCGCCGTCGGTGTCCTTTAAACCAAGGGCATCCAAGCCCGCGTTGGCGGCTTTCAGGTCATATTCGCCCATGTATTTGGTGGTGTTAAAGTAAAAACTCGAGACTGGGGCAACTGGCGAGCCTGGCAGGGTTGCCAAACCGTTGAAGACATCGTCAATGATGCGTTGACGGTTGACGGCGGGTTGGACGGCTTGACGGAATTTGTCGTTGCTGAACAAGCGTGCCAGCAAAGGGTCTTTGGCGTCAAAGTTAAAGCTCAGGTGCGGTGGGCTGCCGAACAGTGCCAGCGCTTTGATGACTTTATACGGTGCGCCGTTCACCTCGCCTTGCTTCAAATCAGGAAACTGCGCACCCGTGATGTTCAGTGCTTCGAGCGTGCCCGATTTAAATTGTGCCACTTGGGCTTCGGTTGATTTTAAGATCAAATACTCGAGCTTGTCGAGGTAGGGCAGTTTGTTGGCGAAGGCATCGTTTTTCCAGTAATTGGTGTTTTTTGTCAAACTTACTTTTTGGTCGGCGGTGTAACTCGAGAATTTGAACGGTCCCGTACCAACCACTTCGGAAAGGTCTGCGCCTGTTCCCCAGGGGGTGTTGATGTCGCTCGGTTTTGCGCCGCCTTCAATCGAGTATTTTAAAAGTTTGTGCTTTGGCATGATGAAGGTGCGAAGTTGTTGAATAATTGCACCTGACGCAAATGGCAGGGTCATGCGCATGGTGTTGTCGTCCACAACTTCAAATTTAATGCCTTTGGGAAAACCCGCCGCGCTGTTGCCTTTGGCTTCGGTGTTCAAAATAATGTTGTTGTAGGTAAAGACCACATCGTCGGCGCTGAAAGCTGTGCCGTCGTGCCATTTGACGTTTTTACGCAGTTTAAACGTCCAGATTTTACCGTCTTCGGAAACCGTCCATGACTGCGCCAAGTTCGGTTCCATCTTGTACGTCTCGAGGTTGTATTCAACAAGACCTTCAAAGACGTTGCCAATCAAGGTGTAGGTATTGTTGTCAGTGATGCCGTAGTAGTTAAAGCTGCCTGGCGAGGCTGGCAATGACAGCGTCAACGTGCCGCCGTACTTGCCCGCGCCCAAGCCCAATTTGGGCATGTTTGAAAGCCGAGGTTCGCCGTTGGTGGCGGCTGCGAAGGCAGCGCCAAGTGAAGAAACGAGCAGTGCCGCGAGAACAAACTTTTTCATACGCCTCCTGTTTTTTACACAACCTCGAGCGAACCCATTTTCGCTCGAGGTTTTTAACGCCCAAGCTCGAGCTTTACTTGTTGTAGACCAGTGGGACTGGGTTGTAGCCTGGAATCACACCAAGATTCCAGATAAAGTTACCAATCTTGTTGCTGACCACGGCGGCATTTGCGCCTTTGGCGATCATGATGACAGGCAGGTTTTTGGCAAACAAGATTTGCCATTCCTCATAGAGTGCCTTGCGAATGCCCTGATCGGTGGTTTGCGAAGCTTTGTCGAAAATCGTCCAAACGCGTTTTTCCCAAGTCGTCATGGCTTTAAAGTTTTCTTTGCCGCCAGGCGTTGCGGGTTGGGTGGCTTGATGCCAGTAATAAAGCGCTCCGCCTGGTTGCCAGATGGGTTTGCGCAAGTCGGGGTCGGGTTGGTCGCCAAACGCCAGCAAGGTCGATTCCCAATCCTGACCTCGAGCCGTCGAAAGCAGGGTGCTGGACGGGATGCCTTTAAGATTGACTTTCACGCCAATGGCTTTGAAATCGTTTTGCAAGATCGTGCTCATGGGTTTGTAAACGCTCGAGTCCTCGCCGTAATTGAGGGTAAACTCGAGGTTTGCCCCGCCGCCAATGTTACGAACGCCGTCACCATCGGTGTCTTTTAAACCCATCGCGTCTAGCGTTGTGCCCGCCTGTTTGAGGTCAAACTCGCCGAGGTATTTGCTGGTATTGAAGTAATAATTCGAGATTGGCGCAACACCGTGACCGGGCAGGGTTGCCAAGCCGTTGTAGACCGTATCTATAATTCGGTCGCGATTGACCGCCAACTGCATGGCTTGTCTGAAGCGCAAATCCGAGAACACTCGAGCGATCACCGCATTTTTGGCGTTCCAGTTGAAACCCAAATGTGGCGGGCTGCCAAAGAGTGCATTGGAACGAATGACTTTGAACGCCGCACCCGCCGCCTCTTTGGTTTTAAAGTCAGGAAATTGAGCGCCAGAAATGTTGTAACTGTCCAGAGTGCCATTTAGAAATTGTGCCGCCTGCGCGTCTGGACCCTTGACGATCAGGTACTCGAGCGTGTCGGTGTACGGCAGTTGATTGCCTTTGGCATCGTTTTTCCAGTAATTCTTATTTTTGGTCAAAGTGACTTTTTGCCCAGGAACGTACGATTTAATCTTGTACGGACCCGTGCCGACGATGTCGTCCAAGTTGGAGTTTGTGCCCCAAGCGTTGTTGATGTCAGCTTTTTTTGCACCACCGCTTTCGGTGAATTTCTCGAGCTTGTGCTTAGGTAAAATAAACGTGCGCATTTTTTGCAGGAATGCGCCGTTCGGGACGGGCAAGGTGAATTTCACCGTGTACTTATCGGGAGCTTCAAATTTGGCGCGAACGCCGTTGAAGTTAAACGCGTCGTTGTCGCCGCCTTTGGCTTCTGGGTTGACGATGATTTGGTCAAAGGTAAAGACCACGTCTTCGGCGGTGAAGTCCACGCCGTCTTGCCATTTGACGCCCTGACGCAACTTAAAGGTCCACACCTTGCCGTCGCTCGAGGCAGTCCACGATTCGGCAAGGGCGGGTTCGATTTTGTAGCTGGCAAGGTTGTATTCGATCAATCCGTCAAACATTTGCCCAGTGACCGATTGGGCATTCGAGTCAATTGCGCCGTAATACATAAAGCTTTGCGGCGAATCGCCCAGCACCAACGTATAACTCCCACCTGGCTTACCGATACCCACGCCCAGCTTACTGTAATCGGGCATGGTCTTTGGAGCCGCCAATGCTGCACTTGTGAATGCACCTGTGGCAACAGCGAGTGAAACGGTAAAAACGGAGAACGCCTTGTGTGTTCGCATAAATCTCCTCCTCTTACAATGTGATGCTCTAGCATAACCCGCTTTGGGTCATTCCTGAACTTGATCTTCGAAATCGAAGTCAAAAGTGTGACAAAAAATCTAAAATGGCTTGCGAAGTATCGAAAAATCGACACGAGATGTCAACATTTGCCTCGAGTTTGGGATTAATCTTTGGATTTTATTTCAACCAATTTTTCCTCAACCGGCTTTTCCTCAACCGGCTTTTCCTCAACCAGCTTTTCCTCAACCAGCTTTTCGTCAATCACTGTCGCCGCCGTGGCAACGCTGACTTTGGATTCTGAAGTTGTGGCGGCAACTGCATCAATGGTTGTTGCTGGCGCGTGCTCGATGGGTTTTGGTTCAACTCGAGCCTGCACACTGGAGTTGCTGGTGCTTGACTGCAATTGCGAAACGAAAAAATAAACGATTGCCGCAATAACCGCCACCGGAACCAGAAATTTTAAAAGAGCCACGATAATCCCAGCCAATCCAATCAAGACCGAGCCGATAAACGTGAACAGCCAACCAAGCACCCACAAGCCAGCCAGTGCCACGATGGCTCCAACGAATCCTTTAACGACCACCTCGAGCGTTTTTTGCCAATCAGTTTGTTGCATGTGGCTATTGTAATCCTTTTCGAGATTCTGGATAGACTGCTGAGGTGAATCTCTTTATCTGTTGCTCGAGCGTCGTAATTATTGTCTGCTTATTTGCCTCAAGTGCAAACGCGCAGTTACTTGGCGCAAAGGGCGCAAGTCTACCGATGAATGTTGTGGTCACACCACATTTTAGGGTCGTGCATCAAACGTACCTCGAGTCTTTTGCTCGGCATGTGGCTGCCGCTGCCGAATTGATTCATGCTCGAGTCACGGCGGCGGTGGGCAACGATCCTGGAATCACGTATATTTTGATCAACGATGCCACCGATTCGGCAAATGGACTGACCGTTCCCGACCCGACCAATTTCATCACCATCAATGCCACGTTCCCGCGCCCGACGGACATCGGCGCTCAATGGGAGGACGCAATGCTCGTGCTTGCCACGCACGAATTCGCACACTTGGCACACCTGACGACCCGCGACCAAACTCGAGTAACATTGCGCGGAATTTTTGGTGCGATTCCTGGTGTTCTTGGCACTCGAGTTCCACCCGCCTGGTTTACCGAAGGTTACGCCGTGGCGCTCGAGACGCGGTTTACCAGTGGTGGTCGTTCTCAAGATGCCAGCGTCAAAACCTTGCGGGCGCAGATGGCAAGGGCTGGCAGTTTCCCAAGCCTTATTGAAGCCGGTATCGGCACGCTCGAGCGATATCCGTTTGGGAATACCCGTTATGCGTTTGGGGCTGGATTTGTGCCGTTTTTGATCGGAAAATTTGGCGATGCGGGAATTCAAAACGTGATCGAGCGCTTTAACCACACGCTTAGTTTTGATGATGCTTGGATAGAGGTTCACGGAATTGGTTTAACCCAACTTTGGAACCAGTGGCAGCAGCTCGAGGAGCAACGCGCAAAAACTGAACTCGAGGATTTGAAAGCCAGCCAACTGCCAATGGGAAAAAGGCTGTACGGTGGCAGCGGCGTGCCAGCCGTTCTGGGAAATGAAATCGCCTGGCTCGAGGGTTCAACGCTGCGTTTTGGAATTTGGAATGGGGGAAAGCTCGAGTTTAGCGACGAGCGGTTCAGGCTACCGACACGCCCCAACAAACTCAGTTTTCAAAATAAAAACACTGTGGTTTACTCGAGGTTGATTTTTGAGAACGACACCAATTTCGGTGAAGTTTTTAAACTCGAGCGCGATACTTTGGGCAGTTGGCATGAAACCCAATTGACGCACAACGCTCGAGCCAGAGACGTGATTGCCGACGGTAACTGTATTTTATTTGTCCACGACGATACCGAATCCTCGAGTTTGAAACGATTCTGCGACTCGAGTTTGGATACTGTTTTCACCGCGCCGTTTGGTTGGCATTTGTTCCACCCTGCAATCAGTAAATCAGGGCAAATTGCTTTAAGTGTTTGGCGTCCAGGTGGCTTTCTGGACATTGCCACGCTCGAGAACTCGAACCTTAGATTTCAAACCTCAGACCGCGCTCAAGATCAATTCCCAACCTGGTTAAAAGACGGAAAACTCGAGTTCGCCTCAGACCGAAACGGGTCGTTTCAAGCCTATCAAATGACCCCAAACTCGGGTCAGATCGAACGCCTCAGTGCTGCCAGTGGCGGGGTTTACGGCTCGAGTGTTCTGCCCAACGGCAGCTTGGCGTTTGCAGGCTACACCAGCACAGGTTTTGAAGTTCGCACGCTCGAGATTGGCAACACAATTCCAGAAACCCTGGCGTTTTCACAACCCAAAGCGCTCGAGACACTGGACGGACTCGAGTATGCCATTGAACCTTACAACGCTGCGCCTGCCGCATTGTTCTGGACGCCATTCTCGAGCACCGGAGTTGGCGCGACCCTTTACGGCGCTGACCCTGCTGGCATCAACAATTACACGATTGGCGCTGGATATTCGCTTCTCGGAAATCCTGGTTTGGAAGCCAATGCCAGTTTCAGCTTTCAACCGCTGCGCAATTGGAGTTTGACCGCCAACGCCAATGCGGACTCGAGCGGCTGGTCGCTGGCACTCACTCCCGCTTGGTTCGGCAACGCCCAAGCGGTTGGATTGGGCGTTTACAGTTACCGCCTTGCAGCCTCGGCTCGAGCCACAAATCTGGGTTTTGAACTGAACTCGAGTTTCACTTTGAACTCCCTGATCGAAGACGAATATGGTTACACCCAAAGCGGTTGGGCGACCTTTGCCAGTGCCTCGAGTTCAGGTCGTTTTGGCATTCAATTCACGTTGGCGGACTCGAATTTGGGCTTGCCAATCGTGCTTGATGCCAGCGTGACGCAAAATGGTTTTGGCATCCGAGCCTCGAGCCAGTACAGTTTTCGCCTCAATTGGTTTACTTCAGACGGTTTGATCGGCATTGCCAGGTTAAGCGTTGTGCCGTTTGTTGCTTATCAATTCACCACAAACTCAAATTATATTTTTGGAACACAAGTTCTGCTGGACGGTGTTTTTCAGTATTATGCGCCCGTTTCGCTAGGACTCGAATTTTCATACTCGAGCCTGAACGGTTTTCAATTTGGCTTGGTGACGTTGATTCCACTTTTAAATGGCTTGAGATAAACAGGTTCATGGTCTAAAGCCAATTAAAGTCGTATTTTGGATCAAAAAAACGTGTGCTGTAGGGGCGAAGCATGCCTCGCTCCTACGAAGTCAACAGATTGTTGTAAGTATTTTAAAGTCAAACAGTTTTTGATTTGGGTGCAATTGTTCGTTTACGCTCTGAAGTGAAACACTCGCGCCCTATAGAACCCGTTTGGTATCTGCAAATTGAGTTGTAAGAACATAGGAATTCCAATTTTGGTGAGGCTGGCTCGAATGCCACCCTCACCCAACAGCTGGC
>JANMUC010000446.1:0-9129 GCA_031391225.1 Deinococcales bacterium | reverse complement strand
CAAAACTTGAGTCTGTCACTGTCGTTTCAAGCCCTGGTTCGGCAACTTCAAACGAACGCTCAGTTAGGACTTGTGAACCCAAGTCAGGTTTTCTGACGGCTCGAGCATTTTGTGGTTGAACTTCGGCGTTCACAGGAACTTGCACGGCTCGAGGGCGGCTTGGTTCAGCCTTTTTTGGTGTCAATCCAAGCGCCCTTAAACTCGGAGCATCGGTCATTCGCCAGGTCAACGCATGATGCTTCGAGAACACGCTGCGCATAAAATCGCGGCGAGCTTCGAGGCGTTGTCTGATGCGATTGACGAGGGCGTTACTCATGGTTTCCTAGATTCTGAATTACGAGGCGAGCTGCATTCCACGGTGGACAAATTCAAAGGTTTCGATTGCCGACGTGTTGCCACTGGCTTGATATTGCGCCCCAGTCCATTTGATTGGCACGGCTTCCAGAAAATTCCAGCGTTGAACAGGATTGCCTTCCAAGTCGTACATCACCACCGAAATATTTTTGCGTTCAATTTTGCCTTGCGAAACATCCATCACCCATTTCAAAAAGTCCTGCGATTTGGTCATGCCTTGCTTTAAGGTGATGTTTCCAATTTTGGTTCGTCCAATAAATTTGTGAACATATTCGTTGTTGCCACCCTCCATAAAATCTTCAGCGGTGACTTCAACCGACAAGCCGCTGACTTCGGTAAAGACAGCCTCTTTTTTGCTGTCAATCTCGACATAAAATCGGTTATTGCCATACACTTCATCCATTGGGTTTCACCTCTGCTTTGAACCTAAACCTCGAGTGTTATGACCTCTGGCTTTTTGCAATCGAATATCCTCGAGCATCAGTTTGTAAACCTTTTGCGCCAGGGTTTCGACGTCCACGGCATTTGGTTTTGGGTTTGAAGCTGAAGCATCTTCGGGCATGGGTTATTCCTGTTCAGCGGTAGCGGTTATTCCTGTTTGGCTGTCGAGAGGTCGAGGGCGAAACGGGTCGCACAGTTAGGGCACTGGGTTTGAATAATGTTTCCCGAGTCGTTGATACGCAAGTACATGTCTTGCAGGTAGGAGTAATCGCTCGAGAATAAATCTTCTATGATTTCGGCTGATATCGTTGACAGCGTTCCGATTTTGGTCACAACCCTGGCGAGCATCAGCAAACCCAAGTACAATTCGTTGGTCTTCACCCTGGGGTCGTTCAGTGGTTCAATTTCGTCTCTGGCGGTAGCAAGCCGCATGATGCCTTTGCGGTGCAAATTTCCTTCGGGATCAACATAACCCCTGGGCAGTAAAAACTCGAATTCGGTTTGCAGCATGAAATACCTTGTCAATCAAAATGTCCGAGCCATGATTTTCGAGAATTCGCCCCACAAAAACCTGTTTCTCTCTCGAGGAAAGTCGGTTCTTGCGGGGCTTCTCGAGATTGCTTACTTGGTGCGTTCAAAGCCTTCGTGAACGATGGTTATACCTTCGACTGAGATTTCATTGGACTTGGCATCAAGTTGTGGAAACCCAAGCTTTGATGGCCAAGCGTTCTTGATAACCCAACGGGCAACCTCATTGTGCTCTTGATCGTACGCAATCAGTGAACCGGTCACTCGAGCCTCTTTGATTTTGCCCTCTTCGACTTTTTTAAACCAGTCCCAGAGCGCCATGCTGTCGGTCAGACCGCGTTTTAGCTCGAGTGGGGTGTGCTTAAAATTACCTGGAATGGCGCGTTGAATGACAGTCCCTTTTTCGCCAACTTCTTTGGTCATGATGGTTTCGACTTCGCCGCCACCACCCGAGACGCTTTGAAACCAACCTTCGCGTCCTCCACCAAAATCCACTCCAAACATTGCTGCATTGATTGGGTCTTTTGCAGTGTCCGCCATAGTATTGCTCCTTTCAAAAATTGCGATTGAATTGTTGCTCGAGAATCACCGATTAATGCTGCTCGTGAATCACCGATTAAACGTTGGTGTTTTCAGAAAATTGTTGGAAGCGGTAGATCACAAACTCGGCTGGTTTGACTGGGGCGATGCCAATTTCGACCACCAGTTGCCCACGGTCACGAACGTCTTGCGGGTTGAGTTCGGCGTCGCATTTGACGAAAAACGCTTGGGCGGTGGTCGTACCGAACAATGCGCCGTCGCGCCAGGTGCCAGTCAAGAAGGCGCGAATATCACGCTTGAGGCGTTCCCAGGTATTCATGTCGTTTGGTTCAAAGACGACCCATTGCGTGCCGCGTTCAATCGATTTTTCGACGAAATTGAACAGACGACGCACGTTGATGTAACGCCATTGTGGGTCGCTCGAGAGGGTACGAGCGCCCCAAACGCGCACGCCCATGCCGGTGAAGCTGCGAATGCAGTTGATGCCGCTTGGGTTGAGGGTGTCTTGTTCGCCTTTGGTGACTTGAATCACTGGCTCGAGCACACCACGGGCGATTTCGTTGGCGGGGGCTTTCCAAACGCCGCGCTCGGCATCGGTGCGTGCCCAAACGCCTGCCATGTGACCGCTCGGCGGAATGGCGATCGGGCGTCCGGTCAGTGGATCGTCCACTTTGACCCAAGGGTAGTACAGCGCGGCGGCTTTGGAATCAAAGTTCGACTCGCGCTCGCGCCATTTTTTAACGTCTTGCGGCGACAAGTCTGGCAATGGATCAAGAATCGCCATGCGTCCACCGACGCGTTCGCAGTGGTTCATCATGGCAAGTTGCACGGCTTTGACGCCGTCCTTGTCGATCATGCCTTGCTGATACGCTGCCATCAAATCTGGGGCGCAGAGCATGGTGACATCTTCGGCAACCTCGAGTCCTTCAAGACCAGAACGGTCCGAGACATCGCCGACGAAATGGCTGGATTGCACCATTGGCATGGCGGTCATCTGATTGGCTTTGATCACATATGTGCCCACTTCTGGGGCGCGTTCGGCAAGGCTACCTGCGGTTTTTTCTTCGACAATTGTAATGATCTGGCTGGTGGCAACGGCTTCGGCGAGAGGCTTGGATTTTGCGCCCTTACCGCCCTTGCCCAAAATGACATTGTCAAAGGATTCTTCACTGCCACCCATTTTGATTTTTAAAGTAAACGCGCCGTCGTCGCTGTCCTCGGCAGGTGGGCGGGTGACTTCGACCTGAATGTCGCTCGAGGCTGAACCTTTGGCAGAAATCGTCAGGCTCGGAATGGCTTTCGAGGCGCGACTGGGCAATTGTGCACTGGCAGCCGCTTCATCTTTTTTGCCGCTGCTCGGCACTACCCGCGTGACGTAGCAACGCGTGCCACCGTTATTGAAATAACCGTAAATGGCGTGCGCCAAGTACGAGCCGCTCATGTATGGGTTACGTTTGCCGCCCTCCTCGAGCGTGCCGAACGTATCGACGTACTGCGACCAGCTTGTGATGAGCATCGGTTTGTTGGCGGGACCGCCAGGCGCAAAACCAACGAATGCCGCCATTGCTGTGCCAACGCCCTCAATTGGGCGCGGACCTGCATTGACCTCTTCAACGTAAATTCCTGGAGATAAATACTCGGGCATACGACTCCTTTCTCTCTTTCCTGCATGAATTTAGAATACAAATTTGGATATAAAATTCTAACCACTTTTGACTCGAGGTTGCAGCTCTGACCTGAAGAATTTGCGCCTCAACACCTGAAGAATTTGCGCCTCAACACCTGAAGAATTTGCGCCTCAACACCACGAAGAATTTGCGCCTCAACACCTGAAGAATTTGCGCCTCAACACCACGAAGAACTAAAAAAGTATTGAAAGCCCAAATCGAGCCGTCGAAATTTTTTGGTTCACAAAACAATGGCAACACCAAAGGTTGCCGAACAACCATTTAGAATGTGAAACGATTTCCCTACAGGCAAGAGTTTACACGAGAACACCGATAACGCCTCAAAATGTCAAACTTATTTCGTTTGGAACGCGCAAATTTTGGATTGTTAAAATTTTGGTGTTAAAACACGTCTTTGATTGACTTTGATTGAACGATGACCAAAAAACCTTAATCCAGACAGCATTTTTGATTTGTTAAAGCCATTTTGTACGTCAAACGCATAAGATAGAACAAGATTTTAAAACTCGAAGTGATTTGAACTGGTTGACTTCAAACACGCCGCTCGAGGAAGTCCCAAAGCTGATTCGGTGCAGACGAAGCGAGCAGACTGCTAAAATGAAAACAAAAATCTTGCGCTTGAACCTGTCAATGTGAATACCGCAACAAGGGGTAGCAAACAAGGGGTAACAAATGAACGATTTGGTGGGAAAAACATTAGGTCATTACCGACTCGAAGGTGAACTTCGCACCGGCAGCACAGGGCAAATGTTCAGGGGGGTTGATACCCTAAACTCGCGCCCCGTGGCGATCAAAGTCTTACAATCCAACGGTTTGGTCGGCAATTTAAGACAAGAATTTGTCGGTAAAATTCGTCAGCTTGGGGCGCTAAAACACCCGCACATCGTCGAGGTTTTTGAGATCGGCGAAGAGAACGACAATGTTTTCTTGGCGATGGAATTTATTTCTGGCGGGTCACTGTCTACTTTGCTGCAACGCAACACCCGCGCCAACACCCTGCTCGAGTTGCCTGTTGCCTTGGGCTTGATGTACCAAGCCGCCGATGCGCTTTCCTATGCCCACAAAAATGGTGTCATCCACGGGGATATCAACCCAGAGAACATGCTGGTCAACTCGCAATCGGGCACAGGCTCGAGGGCGTACAATTTAAAAGTTGGCGACTTTGGACTTTCCAAACTGAGCGCCGACCGTGCCATGTCGTTTGACGATCTGGTAATCGGCTCGCCCGCCTACATGTCACCCGAACAATGCCAAGGTTTGGCACTGACCGCCGCCTCGGATTTGTACTCGATGGGCATCGTGATTTACGAAACCCTGACCACCGTATTGCCATTTGAAGTTAAAAACTTGGGCGAAGCTGCGATCAAGCATTTGTACTCTGCACCGCGCTCCCCACGAGAAATTCGTCCCGAGATTCCAGAAGAACTCGAGGGGCTGATCATGCGGCTGCTGGCAAAAAACCCGAATGACCGTTACGCCAGCACCGACGAAGTGCGCGACGCGTTGCAAGGCATCCTCGAGCGCATCGAACCCCAAGGACCAACGCCAACACTGGTTTTGCCCAACGTCGGCAGCGAACCCAAACCACCAAACATTGCCGCGCTGCCAGACACTTCCGAGTCCACACGGATTACACTGGCAGATCAATCGGGACGAATAATCAAAGTCTTGACCGTACCCAGCGAGGGTTTACGCTTTGGACGCACCGATCAAAATGACGTGCAGCTCGATTCGGAAATGGTTTCGAGATATCACTTGCGCATCGACACCCAAGCGCAGCGCATCGTCGTGACCGACCTCGGCTCAAGCAACGGCACCATGATGGACGGTCAAAAGCTTGATGTTCAAAAACCCACCGCCTGGGCGTACCGCAGCATTTTGCACGTTGGACCGTTCTGGTTACGCCTTGACGCGCCCACCGCCGCCAGCGCCAAAAACGTGATTGGACTGGTCTTAAACGAAGACAAACTGACCATTGCCCCTGGTCAGGTCGGGGTCTTGCGCGTGACGGTGGGCAACATGGGACGGATCGTCGATCACTTTACGTTCACCGCCGACGGCATCCCCGCGACGTGGTTGCATGGTCCCGAAAACCCAGTTCAGCTCAACCCTGGTTCGCAAGCCCCAGTCGCCCTTTCGATAGTGGTGCCGCGCTCGAGCGAAGCCACCAGCGGCACCCGAAGCGTGACGATACGCGCCCACTCGAGAGAATTCCCTGAAGCCTTAGCAACTTCAAAAGTGGCATTGACTGTACTACCGTTTGCCATGAGCAGTTTGGTTCTTAAACCCAACAAACGCACCGTCAGGCGCAGTACGCAGTTTGTGGCAACCCTGAAAAATCAGGGCAACACGGCTCTGGATTATTACCTGCAAACCGAAGAGGAAGAACCCCGTTTAAAATTTCATTTCTCCGAACCCGTGGTCGCTCTTGAGCCAGGTCAAAGCCGAGATGTGATCCTGAAAACCACCGCCCCCCTGAGGATTCTGGGGGCAGCCCAACAACGACCTTTCACCCTTTTGGCTCGAGCTGGCAACAGTCAAAAGAACCTGCCAGACAACACGCAAGTTGAAAACAAAACAGGTTTAAACGCCAAAGAGATGCTGACTGGCGCAAAAGACGAAGCCGCCAAACGCGCTGGGGCGACCGTCGGTAACATTGCCGAACAAGCCATGAATGCTGTCGAAGACGCCGTGGTTTCGGGTAAGGGCATCGACCTTGGACAGATCGCCAAAAACGCCGCCACCCGAGTTGGCAACGATGCCGCCGGAATGCAGCGCCAAGCTGCGCAAAAGGCGTTCAAAGACGCGCAAGGCGGCGTCGCCAAAGCTGGCTTGGGCATTCTGACTGGCGGTATCGGCAGAGCCTCGAGTAACGCCGTGCCATTTCCAGAAGACCAGGCGGCACCACCGGGCGCAGACCCAATGCCGGTCAAAGCCCAACTGACCCATTTGGCACTGATGCCAATGTGGTTGCCAATGGCTATTTTGGCGCTTCTAGCATTTCTGATTTTCTGGCTGACCCGCCCACCGACCATCACAACCTTCGTCGCCAGCACCGACAAACCCTTCCTCGAGCAACCCGTCAGTTTCAATTTTGAATCCAGCAGCAACAACCTCGAATTGCGCCGCAGCGACCAGACGGACATTATTAAAATCCCTGCGGGCAGTAAAACCTTCACGCTCGAGAAAGGCTTTAAAAGCCTGGAACCCGTCAAAATGACCTTGATCGCCAAAGGAAATTTTGGCAGCCGCGTCGAAAAAGAATTGCAACTGACCCCCAAAGCCTTAAAACCCGAAGTGCTCGAGTTTACGGTCAGTCCACCCAAACTGATCAAAGGCACGCCAGTCACGATTCGTTGGAAGGTTAAAAACGCCGAGAAAGTCACGATCGAACCTTTTGGGGCGCAAGCGCTCGAGGGACGAATCACCGACAAACCAACAGTCAACAAAACTTACACTTTGGTCGCCGTCAACAAAAACGAACGCATCAGTATTCCGATTAAGCTTGGCGTCAACTATCAAAAACCCAAAATTACCGGCTTTAGCATCACACCAACCACAGTGATTCGAGGCAAAGACCTGAAAATCACGGTTTACATCAAAGCCCCAAATTCGGTGGTCACCAATCTGGAACCTTACGGCAAAGTTGACGAACAAGACATTGTCGAAATTGCCGCGCCAGAAGTGACAACCGATTACACGCTGACCGCCGAAAACCCTGCCGGAAAAGACACCCGCACAATAAAGGTCAAAGTGGTCGAACCTGTTGCCAGACCCGACCCAATCATCTCAAACCCAGTCACCCCTGACCCAGTTACCCCCGACCCAGTTACCCCCGACCCCGTTACCCCCGACCCTGTTACCCCTGACCCTGTTACCCCCGACCCAGTCATACCCAAAACAGACAAACCAGCAGCACCAGAAGCCGTTGCCAGCATCCAAGCCGACAAAACAAGCATCAAAGCGGGCGAAAGCACCAACCTGACCTGGAAAACCCAGAACGCCAAAAGCGTTAAACTCGAACCTCTCGGAAAAGTTTCACTGAGCGGGCAACGCCCCGTCAGTCCAAAAGTCACCACCACCTACACCCTGACCGCCACCAACAGAGACGGGGTTGCAACCGCCAGCGAAGTCACCATCAACGTGACTCGAGCCGCCACCGCCGCCCCCACAATCCCAGCAGCCTTTGCATCGTTAAAAACCAACAAAACGACCATCAACAAAGGCGAAAGCATTGCCCTGACCTGGAAAACTGCCAATGCCAGCAGCGTGCAACTTGATCCCATCGGCGCGGTTAAAGGCGCAGGCAGGCAAGTCTTAAAACCAGAGTCCGACATCACCTACACCCTGACCGCCACCGGCAAAGACGGCAAAATCTCGAGCAGCACCGTGAAAATTACGGTCAAAGTACCACTGGTTGCAGGCGTTCTGAACGGACGTTGGTATCACAACTTTGGTGTGCTCAACCTCAAGCATATTGGCTCAGTCGTCACAGGCACATTCACCAGCAGCGACAGCAACAATGGCAGCATCAACGCCACACTCGAGGGACAAGTCCTGTCTGGAACGTACACGGCAGGCGGCGCAAAGCAAAACTTTGAATGGACGTTTAGCGACGACTTCAGAACCTTCAACGGCAGGGGCGACACGCACCTGCAATGGTGCGGCGCAAAACCAGGCGTGTACTTCAACCCAGGATGCAGCTACTCGGGACAATGGAACGCCAGCATCAACGGCGTCACCTGCACCGTCAACCTGACCCGAACCAACAACGACGTGATCGGAAAATTCTGTGACGGCACGTTAAACGGCAGGGTCAGCTTCCAAAAAGGCAAGATTGTCTTGACTGGAACGTGGTCAAACACCAAACTGAACACCGCAGGCGATTTCAGTTTCGCGCTGTCCGACAGTGAAGCCATTCAATTTGTTGGACGCCAAAACCGCAGCAACGAATGGTGCGGATGGCGGCAAGGCTCGAGCAAACCAAACCCGTGTATTTTGAAGTAACAGAAGCGGAATTGCTTTCTCTCCTCTCTCTTGACCATAAAACGCACCTCACGGGCATGATCGCTCATCCCCGACCTTCTTGACCCCAAACGTGCACCTAGCGGGCGGGGTCGCCTTCTCTCCCAGGAGAGAAGGGAGTTTAATTGCTATCTCGAGAACAGCCCGAATTTCAGAGCCTTGAAACCAAGCCAATTGGCGTATTCGAGGAGGCTCGAGCTTACAGTAACGTGACCTTATGAAACTCGAGTTCGTTCAAGTCCAAACCAAAGAACATTTTCAAGCGGCTGCCAACCTGACCAACACTTTGTATGACAACCATGTTTACACTGTTGAACAAAGTTTGCATGAAGTGGCAAACGCAATTCCACCAGCCAATTTTTTACATCAGTTGGTTTACGTTGATGCTCGAGCCGTGGCATACATTGAATGCTCGGAATTTGAAGCTGGACGTTTCTGGCTTGATATCCTTGTTCACCCAGATTTTCAACGCCAAGGCATTGGCTCGAGGTTGATGCTCGAGGGGTTAAATCACATTCAAAAGTTTTCTGGAACACACGTCGAAGCGCAAATC
>JANMUC010000441.1:0-3499 GCA_031391225.1 Deinococcales bacterium | reverse complement strand
TGCGATCATGCCTGAAGTGCGATTGGGTGCGTTGAGGGCTGAGGTTCATCGGTTGGAAGCCTTGATTGAGGAAAGCAGAGTGTTGTGCTAGACGTGCTTTATCCCAAACTGCAAGTTCTCAGGAAGCGAATATTGCGCCTGCCCTCATCCCCGACCCTTCTTGATTCCAAGATGCACCTTCTTGCCCTTGAAGCAGCACCTCACGGGCTTGGGCGCTTCGGGCGGGATCGCTTCTCCCAACATCGGGAGAAGGGAGTTTTATTGCGTTCTAAAGTGTCTCTTCAGACTTTTTAGACGCTCGAGTTTTAAAGTACTGCGCGGTGGTAGGCTGTGATTTACAATGCACTCCAGAGAAATGGGGAGACGGATGTTAGAAACCAAACTTGCAGAAGTTCAAAATTATTTGCGCGGAAACCAGATCGATGGTTGGTTGATGTTGGACTTTAGAGGCATGAACCCCTTCGTTAAAAAAACCTTGCAACTCGAGGGGGATTTTATGCTCTCGAGGCGCTGGTGGGTTTGGATTCCGGCAAGCGGTCAACCCAGTGTGACCACCCACGGAATTGAGGTGGGTTCATTTCCCGATATTGGAATGCCAAAATCGAGTTACTCGAGCCGCACCGATTTAACCGAAAAGTTGCGCGAAACACTGGGAAGTTCCAAACGAATTTCGATGGAATTCTCGCCGCTCGGGAATAATCCTTATGTGTCCAAAGTGGACGCTGGCACGATTGATTTGATTCGCAGTTTTAACGTTGAAATTGTCAGTTCAGGCGATTTGCTGCAACTGTTTCAAGCCTGGAGTACCGAGCAACTCGAGGATCACAAGAGAGCCAACGATGTCCTGACCCAAACCAAAGACGCAGTACTGGCACGAATCAAACACTGCTTCTCGAGCGGCATTGCGCTAAGCGAATTTGAATTGCAAACCTTTATGTGCGACTTCATGGTTTCCAAAGGCATGACCTATGACCACGGTCCAATTGTTGGTTTTGGCGTGCATTCCAACGACCCGCATTATGCGCCTCAAGCCTCGGGTTCTAAGTTGCTCGAGCCTGGACCAATTTTGCTGGATTTGTGGTGCAAGGTTACTGGCGAAAATTATTACGGCGACATCACCTGGATGGCGCACTTGGGAACGCCAAGCACGGCATTTGTCAATGTTTTTGACCGAGTGACTGCCGCTCGAGATGCGGGACTTAATTTTCTGAAAACCAAACTCGAGAACTCGCAGGAAGTGCGCGGCTTTGAGGTGGATCAAGTTGTACGTCAGGTATTGATTGATGCGGGTTTTGAAGCGGCTCTCCTCCACCGCACGGGGCACAGTTTGGGCACGGTCACCACCCACGGCGATGTGACGCATTTTGACAGCATCGAAACCCTCGACGACCGCCAGATTCTGCCGCGAATGGGCTTCACGATTGAACCAGGAGTATATCTGCCAGAGTTTGGTGTGCGCAGCGAAATCAACGTTTACAGCACCGACACTGGACTCGAGTTGACCAGCGCGATTCAAACCACGTTGGACGTGCTCTGAGTGTACCCAGTCCGAACTTCAACCAAAGCGATCATCATCAAAGACAATGCTCTGTTGGTGATCCTCGGAGGCGGTGAAACGGGCGAAGAATACTATTACCTGCCTGGTGGTGGTCAAGAAAAATTCGAGACGCTCGAGGAGGCTTTAAAACGCGAGTGTCTCGAGGAAATTGATGTGGAAGTAATTGTTGGGGATTTGCTTTTCGTGCGGGATTACATATCGAGGAATCACGAATTTGCAGCGTTCGACCCAAACTTTCATCAAGTCGATTTTTTCTTTGAATGCAGCCTCGAACCTGGTGAAGTTCCCAAGAATGGCTCGAGTCCCGACACTACTCAACTGGGCGTCCACTGGCTGCCATTGGTTGATCTCGAGACTGCGAACCTGTACCCAAAAAAGCTCAAAACTGTATTGTCGTCTCGAGGTTCGGTCTACTTGGGCGACGTGAACTGAAATGCGAAATTTTACAGTTTTAGGCACGAACAACCCGTTTACTTGTGCCCATTGCGGTTTGGAAGTCTTGCCGCTAGCAAATGGTTCAGTGCGCAATCACTGCCCAAATTGTCTGTACTCGATTCATGTGGACGTAAACCCTGGTGACCGTGCCAGCGATTGCCTCGGGATTCTCGAGCCTGTGGGCGTGGAACAATCTGGGAAAAAAGGTTGGGTGATCGTGCATCGATGCCAAAAATGCGGACAGACGCGGCGCAATAAAGCTGCCCTCGACGACCCGAATCAACCCGATAATTTTGATGAAATTATTAGAATCTCGAGCAGAAAACGCGAGTTATAAATCATGAAACAAAATTCAATTACACTCCAAGATAGCAGTAAAATGCCCTTCCCTCGAGATTGAGGGAAGGGTTAAGGGCAACAAAATCTAGTGGTTGCTCGAGTTTGTACTTAAGATAGAAAGTGAATTTGCGAGGAAGCACTTTACAATCAAAGCTCTAAAACTTACTTTTTCAGGTCGGCACAAAGTGGCACGTTGCTTAAATCAGAGGCAAGATGCACGTTGATGTACGCACCCAAATCGCCAGCGATGGCAGCAGTCAGACCGAGCAAACGCACCGTACCGTTGCCAGAAGCGTTGGTGGTGAAATTGGCGAAGCCTACGGTGACCGGTCCTGCCGATTGGCAAGGATTGGTCGAGGCGATGCCCAAAGCATGATAGTGCGCGGCATATTGCGTGTTGGCTTGCAAACCGGTCACAACCAAGGTCGTGGCTTTTGTTCCGTCACTGAGGGTCGAAATTTTTGCGACACCACTGGCGCTACTGCCACCCTGGGCGGTAAATGACTTGTCGCTCGAGGTTCCAGTAATGGCTGGTAAATCTGTACCCGCTTGTTCAAGGTCGGCACACAATGGCACGGTGGCGAGGCTCGAGGCGAGGTGAACGTTGATGTAAGCGCCTGCCGAACCAGTGATCTTGCTGGTTTCGCTGAGGAGCTTGACGCTGCCACTGCCGCTGGCGTCGGTGGTAAACGATTCGAAGCCTTCGGTGATAGCGCCTCCCGAAGCGCAGGCGCTGCTCGAGGCAGTACCTTTAGCATGGTAGTGGGCGGCGTACTGGGTGAGTGGCGTCAGTCCTGTGACGGTCAGTGTGGTGGCGGCTGATCCGTCAACCAGCAAGACCTTTTTGGCGTTGCCCGATGCACTCGAGCCTCCTTGCGGCGTGAAGAGGTATTGTTTGGCGCTGGCAGTAAATGAACCTGATGCACTCGGGTTACAAGCTGCAAGGGACAGGGCGAGCATGGTGGCGGGAATAACGGTGGCTAATCGGAATACGTTCATGGTTGTACCTCCATAGTGGTCAAGCGTGGCAACGCTTGCCTATGTTTTTATACGGGGCACTCTTCCGTTTTAGATGTGATTTTAGGGTTGAGCGATTTTTCACGCAAATGATAGGATTTGGGTGCAGTAACAGATATTTTAATCGAGGCAATACAATTTTCCACTTCC
>JANMUC010000401.1:0-23196 GCA_031391225.1 Deinococcales bacterium | reverse complement strand
GATTGAAGTTTGGTACAACCGCGAACGTCGTCACTCGAGCCTGGGCTTCTTAGCACCAATGGTGTTTGAGGAGAGGAATGAGTCTCGGAACTCCGCATCCACAAACTCTTGACATTTCAAGATGTCAAATAGGTTCTATAGCCTCCTAAACACTTAATGTTCAGTTTTTATAAAATCACATCTCCCCTTCCGTGATGGTCTTTACTCGAGACCCGTTACAGCAAAATTTTGTTGATCCCAAACCTTAAGGAACAAAATCATCGTTTGTCTCGTATTATGGATATGGTTGTCTTAAACAGGCAATTAATTCGTTCACTTTTTGGAGGCACTTATGGCAGTTTCACTCACCAAGGGCGGTAACGTTAATTTAAGCAAAGAAGCACCTGGTTTGACAAAAATTAGGCTCGGTCTGGGTTGGGATGTTCGCAAAACCGATGGTGCTGGTTTTGATCTAGACGCATTGGCATTTATGGTGACAGCCAGTGGTAAAGTCCGCTCTGACGCTGATTTTATTTTCTTTAACAATAAAACCTCATTGGACGGCACAGTGCAACACACGGGCGATAACCGCTCTGGAGAAGGCGACGGTGACGATGAAAGCATTGTCATTGACCTTGCGAACTTGGCTGCCGATGTCGAAAAAGTGATTGCGGCGGTGGTTATTTTTGACGGCGAAACCAAAGGACAAACTTTTGGTCAGGTCGAAAAAGCCTACATTCGCGTGATCAACGAAAACGGTGGTACGGAAATCTCGAGATTCGATCTTTCCGAAGACGGTTCGACGGTCACGGCAATGGTCTTCGGTGAGATTTACCGTAACAACGGCGAATGGAAATTTAAAGCCATAGGACAGGGTTTTAACGAGGGTTTTAAAGCCTTGGTTGCATCCTTCGGCGTCAACGTTTAAACAACTGCAATAAACGACTCGGGGCGAGGATAACTCGCCCTTATTGTTAACGTTTACGTTGTTGAGAACAGTAAAAATCAAGTTTTGCAAAGGAAGTGTCTATGGCAATTTCGTTAACCAAAGGGCAAGCCATCAGTTTAGAAAAAACGACTGGGCGTTCGTTAACACGGGTACAAATGGGACTGGGTTGGGATGTGGCAAAACCAAAAGGCTTGTTTGGTGCTTTCTCAAAAGCGGGCAGCATTGACTTAGACGCCTCGTGTCTGATGTTTGGTACAGACAAAAAGCCTGTAGACACCATTTACTTTGGACAATTAATGTCTAAGGACGGTTCGGTACAACACATGGGTGATAACTTAACAGGCGCTGGTGACGGTGACGATGAAGTCATCAGTGTTGATTTAACCAAAGTGCCTGCTCAGGTCGCCCATTTGGTTTTTACGGTTTCTTCGTTTAGGGGTCAAACTTTTGATAAGGTCGCCAATGCTTTTTGTCGGCTTTTAGACGATTCCCAAAAGGAAATCGCTCGTTTTGATTTATCGGCTCAAGGCAGCCACACTGGGCAAATTATGGTCAAGTTGACGCGTTCGGGTTCAGATTGGCAGTTACAGGCGATAGGGCATAATACTCAAGCAAAAACGGTACTCGATTTGGTGACGGTCACAAATGGCTTACTTTGATATGAAGGAATAGTGTGTCACAAATCAACTCGCAACCAAATCGAGATTTAAAAAA
Organism: Deinococcales bacterium; assembly: GCA_031391225.1. Classification (GTDB taxonomy): domain Bacteria; phylum Deinococcota; class Deinococci; order Deinococcales; family JAAFIG01; genus JANXTZ01. The sequence continues at coordinate 21,554 of JANMUC010000401.1, read as the reverse complement.
ACCGGTGGTGTGGTTTAACAAAAATTTTTCACCAACCATACATTCGTTAATAGCCTTGTTGCCCCATGCCAAAGTCTTTGCTTCGCATACTTCGCCAGATAGCCCCATGTTGTACGGAAATTGGCATCATTTTCTCGAGCCTGCTGGGATGGTCGGTCAGGCGTACCTCGAGTTTGCGCTTGAGGTTTGTGCGAAAAATAATATTGATTTGTTCGTGCCAAGTAAAGAAGCTGCTTTATGCGAAACCAATCAACAACGTTTTATGGCTCAAGGCACGAAGGTGTTACGCGTTGCTGATAAGGCGACGTTGCAACACCTCGAGGATAAAGCTGCTTTTTCACAACTTTTACCGACCCATATTGCTCGGGTGGCACAGACCATCACGGTGCATTCCTGGCTAGAACTCGAGTTGGCAGCGACGCAACTTAAAGCACTTGGGCATTTGGTATGCATTAAACCAGCCATTGGCGTGTATGGTTATGGTTTTCGGTTGTTGACCAAACAAGAAGAGGTCTCTGATTTCTTAAAAGGTGACACGCACCGAATGTCTTATGTGCAAGCCGAACATGTGTTTAAGAATGCAAAAAAATTTCCACCAATGCTGGTGATGGAATTCTTATCTGGCGCTGAGTACAGCATTGATTGTTTAGCCCATGAGGGGCTTTTGGTGGGCGCGGTGATTCGTAAAAAAGTGGGTGGTTTGGGTAATGTTCAATTGGTTTGCGGTTCTTTAGCCATGCCAGAACTGCACCGCATGGCAACTGAATTAACCAAACACTACAATTTAAACGGTATTTTTAACATTCAATTTAAAGAAGACGGTCATGGTCTGCCCTGCATTCTCGAGATTAACGCGCGTGCTTCAGGTGGTTTGCGTTTTTCGATGATGACAGGGTTTTGTTATGCCGAGAACATGGTCAAACTCGAGCTGGGTTTGCTTAAACCCGAACAGATTGCACCACCTTCCACCACTGAATTACGTGTAACAGAAGTAAAAGAGGCGTTGTTGCTGCGATGAAGGATGCTATGCGATCACTGAGTTTGCCTTCTGGGGTACTTTCAATTCAGATCAATCAAGATCAGGACTTATTGTTTGATAAGTTGGTGCTTGTTGGTCTGCGTCAAAATCCGAAGCGCGGATTTTTGTTGATCAGTCGCGTTCTTGGAAAACACTTACCCGTAGGTCCTTCTTTGATGCTCGAGTCGTATCGGCAGTTGGCTGAACAAATCCCAGCGTCCCAGGTGGTGACCACTTTTGTTGCGATGGCAGAAACTGCAACCGCTTTGGGGCAGGGTGTTTTTGAGGCTTACGCCGAAAGTAATTCAGGCGATTTACGGTTTATCAGCAGTACCCGTTATCCACTGGATTTTCCATCACTGACTTTTGAAGAAACCCATTCGCACGCACCCAGTCATTTCGTTCATTTGACCCCAGAAAACCAAGCGCATTTTGCCAGCAGCAAACGACTTGTTTTAATCGATGACGAAATTTCCACGGGTCAAACGTTGCTGCGTTTGGCTCGAGCTTTTGCAGCAATAGCACCACATCTGACCGAGATTTACCTGGTTTCTTTAACCGATTTCCTTGGTGGGCAGCGCGAATCTTTGCTGGCAGAATTTCCTGTCCCAACCTTTTCTATGTCCTTACTTCATGCAGGTTTACAATTCGAGCCAGACTTGAATTGGAAGATTAATCTGCCCTCGAGTTCACCGCCAGCACCTCACGTCGCGCCTTATTCTGACGCTCGGTTGGGTTGTCAACCGCAAGGTTTTGTCCGTCCACACATTCAAGCCTTGGCGACCCAAATCGCGGCTCGAGTATCAGCCGTGCAGGTGCTTGGCACGGGAGAATTTCAATTTGAACCTTTTTTGTTGGCACTGGCGCTCGAAAAGCTGGGCGTCAGTGTGCATTTTAGAGCCACCACACGTTCCCCGATTCTCGAGTACGGTGTGATTAACCAACGATTAGAGTTTTTAGACAATTACGGCGAAGCTGTCAGCAATTACTTGTATAACGGCTCGGCGTTTAAAAATTTGCCTATTATTGCTTGTGCTGAAACGAGTGAAGTTGATTATTTACCAACTGAGCTGGGCAAGGTTGATTATTTTGATTTTACAAAATTGCCCTTCAGGAACAATCCATGAAGCGATTCGTGTTCACGGACTTAGATAACACCATCGTGCGCCATCAATCACGCATTGCCGATAATGACAATAACCAAATTCAAATTGTTGGTACTGATGAATCTGGAAACCAAAGCACCGTCATGACAAAAGCCGATCTCGAGTTTTTTCAAGAGATCAGTCATTTTGGTACAGTTATTCCGACAACGGGTCGCTCTATGGCGGGTTACTCGCGTTTGCATGGGTTGGTGTCAGGTTTTAATTCCTGGGCGATTCTCAATCACGGTGCGACCATTTTGATGCCAGAAGACTCAAAAGTAGATGCTACTTGGCTCGAGCGTACCAAGGGCATTACAGCGCGGTTAACAAATGATTTACTCAAGGTTTACCAAAATTTGTTGTCATTAAACACTGTGGTCATCGAAAATTGTCGCCATACCAACACGATTAGACTGCATCAGGAGCACGGTTTCCCGTTGTACATTTCGGTCCGAGCCTCGAGAGAGATGCCAGAATTGCACTTATGGCAGCAAAGACAAACCATTGCACTGCTCGCCCACGGGCAAAACGATTTTGAATTGCTTCACACGGGTCGGATTACTTCAGTTATTCCGCGCCAATTGAATAAAAAGGACGCGGTTCTCGAGGTCATACGACGTTTGGGTGACCAGATTGAAACCCTCGGGGTGGGTGACGCCTTAACAGATTTGCCTTTTATGCAAGTCTGCAATTTTCAGCGTACCCCCGAGAATTCAGAGATTCAACGTATTGATAGGCGCGTATGACCGTTTTTTCTGGATCGTATGATCCCGCAGATGTGCAGTTTTTATTGCAAGTTCAAAAGATGCCGACGGTGAGTATTGACGAAAAAGAACGTCTGATTCGCCTCGGTGAGCATTACGGCAGGCTACTGAGCAATGAAAACCCGCCGAGCGAAATCTACCAGAATTTATTTAAGTCAACCTTAGAGCGTAACGCATCCCAAGTTTCTACAGATGTGATCTGTTTGGCACGCTATTTACAAAAACAGAACAAAACCGTGCTGGTTTCTTTAGCCAGGGGTGGCACACCGATTGGGATTTTATTAAAGCAAACCCTGTCTTTGCTGGGTGAAAAGACCATGCACTACTCGGTTTCAATCATCCGTGATCACGGTATTGATTTTGCCGCACTCGAGTATATTCTCGAACGGCATTCTGAAACAGCGATTGCCTTTATTGATGGTTGGACTGGAAAAGGTGTCATTGCGCGTGAACTCGAGCAAAGTGTTAAAGTTTTTAACTCGAGATTTAATTGTCAAATCTCGAATGATTTACACGTGCTTTCCGACCCGAGCGGTTTTGCAGCCGTGGCTGCCACACGACTTGATTACTTACTGCCAAATGCCATGCTGAACGCTACGGTGTCTGGGTTGGTGTCACGCAGTTTTTTAACCACCCAAGGATTTCATGGTGTTATGGAATTACCAGATTTACAAGAATTTGATGTTTCAAATCACTACATTGCGGTGCTAATGCACACAATTAAGGAAAAACTCGAGGTACAATCTCAGGTCGTTGTCCATGCTGAAAGTGAACGGCAAAAACAAATTCTGAACATTCTTGAAAGTATTGCCATTCAGTACAATACGAGCCTCAATTTGGTAAAACCTGGTGTTGGAGAGGCGACCCGTGTTTTACTCAGACGTAGCCCTCAAGTCTTAATTTTAAATGCTTTTACAGAAGATACCCTGCACCTCGAGAATTTAGCCGCAAATCAATGTGAAATTGTACAAAGCCCGATACCATACACCGCAATCGCTGTGATTGCCAAAGGAGAAAACACATGAGTTTTTGGAATCAGTTAAAAGAGCAGGCGGGTTCGTTGGCTAAGAATCTTGGAACAGAGGTGGCAAAGTTTAAGAACAACGATTTTGCCTCGGCTTCAATGGCGGTTTGTGCTTTAATTTCAGCCGCGGATGGCAGCATTGAACCGGCGGAGAAACAAAAAACCACGGCGTTAATCATGAACAATTCAGTGCTTAGTATTTTTGCGCCCAGCGATTTGAAAGTAAAATTTGATCATTTCTGCGATAAACTAAATGCCGATTTTGATTTTGGTAAAATCGAAGCCATTCAAGCCATTGCTAAACTCAAAACCAAACCCGATCAAGCCCGGGCGATCATTCAAATTGGCATTATTATAGGTTCATCGGATGGCAATTTTGATGATTCGGAAAAGAAAGCTTTAAAAGAAGCTTGTTTGGCTGTGGGGATCAACCCTACAGAGTACGAATTATAGGTTTGAGATGCGGGTTGTGAATTCTCAACACGGTAATGGTGTCGCGCATCCGATAGAACTTGGGGCAAGTCTGTACGTTCCAGCCACCCGTTCAGATTTGGCGGCGATTGGGCAAGGACGGCAAATTCCTAATCTTCGGAGTGTGATTTATTGCTGCGAAGATTCGATCAAAGAAACCGATGTGCCGTTTGCATTGCAAAATCTTGATGCCGCATTGGCATTCTTTGAACATCCAATGTTGCGCTTTGCTCGTCCGCGTCATCCTGCATTGCTCGAGAAAATGCTGCAATTACCTTTGATAGAGCGTTTAAATGGCTTTGTACTGCCAAAAGTAACAGCCAGTAATTTAACCGATTACTTAAAAGTTATTCGTCACTCGAGCAGCGGTTTTGGTTTTCAGTACATGATCACTTTAGAAACCAAAGAGGCTTTTTCGGTTCAGCAAATGGAGCATTTACGTGATTTGCTGCTGGCTTCCGAATTGCCTGTACTTTCGATTCGGATTGGTGGTAACGATTTGCTGAATTTGCTGTCTTTACGTCGGCAACGGGGCGTTGTCGCCTACGAAACCCCACTGGGTTTGGTGATTCAACAACTGGTCAGTGTCTTTAAGCCATATGGGTTTAGTGTCGCCGCGCCCGTCTACGATTTTACAGACGATCCTGAAACACTGATTTCAGAGGCATTACTTGACGTGCAACACGGCTTGGTTGGTAAAACTGCGATTCATCCTCGGCAAATTGCGTTGATCGAAGCCGCGTACCAAGTGCGTGCCGAAGATGTAATTGCCGCTCGAGCGATTTTAGAACCAAACGCACCAGCCGTTTTTCAGATCGGTGATCAAATGTGCGAACCGGCAACCCACCGCGAATGGGCAAAAAGCATTCTCAACCAAGCCCGTATTTACGGCGAATTACCAACGCGCAATAACGCGTCACTCGAGGAACTAAATGCCTAAACTGATTTCTGATGCCATGAAAGTGGTCGAAACAAAAACCATTGGCGGTACAACCATCGAGATTATCGAATACACCGAATTGCGCGGTGCTGGTGTGCCAAGCGAAATTTACTACCGCGAAAAATTAGGCATTCGACTTAAAGCGGTCTGTGTTACCTTGCAGAACAGCTCTTTTACTTCCGAACCAGGCGCGTTGCATTATTTTCAAGGCAAAATTGAGATGAAATCCGAAGGTGGCGGCGGTGTTGGAGGTTTTCTCAACCGCGCCATTCAAAGCATGGCAACGGGCGAAACCATGTACAAAACCGAGTACAAAGGCACGGGTTTAATCTACCTCGAGCCGACCTACAATCATTATCTGCTGCTCGAGATTGACAACGATGACATTGTGACGGACAAAAGCGCTTTTGTTGCCGCCGCAGGAAATTTTTCGTATCACATCAAAAAACCAGATTCGGTCTTGGCGGGCGTGCTTGGCGGCGAAGGAATTTTTCAACCAATGGTTCGTGGCAGCGGCGTGGTGATCTTGCAAACTCCAGTCCCCCAAGCCGAATTGCAAACCGTGGTGCTCGAGAATGACCAGTTGGTGGTGGATGGTAATTTTGCGGTGGCTCGGACGGGACAGGTCAGCATGTCGATTCAAAAATCCCAAAAATCGTTGTTGGGGTCAATGCGTGGTGGCGAAGGACTGGTGACAGTCTTCAAAGGCACTGGCGTTGTCTGGTTAGCCCCGACGGCAAGAATGTATCAACCAAGTATACTGTCACCAATCGCGTAAAGGAGAGACTATGCAGTTACAGCGTGGACAACGAAGCAAGCTGGTGGATTTGAGCCTGGGACAGCAATTTGTTGTGGCGCTCGAAATCACCGGTGGCAACCTCAGCTTTGACACAGCCTGTTTTGGTTTAGATGCACAAGAGCGTTTATCCAACGATGCGTACATGGTTTTTTACAATCAAGTCGCCTCGCCAGACCAAGCCATTGTCTACAGTAATACTGGAGAACACGTCTACACCATGAATCTGGCTGTATTGAACAGCAGTATTCAAAAATTGGTTTTGACCATCACCGCGCCAGAGCCGCACAGCCTGACCCGTGTTGACCAAGGCAGCATTGTTCTTCGGCAACCGAATGGTTCTGAAGTGGCACGTTACAGCTTTACGGGCAAAGATTTCACCGCCGAAAAAGCTGTTATGGGACTCGAGTTGTACCTGAAAGATGGGGTCTGGCGCTTACATGCCTGCGGACAAGGCTTTGCGGGCGGCTTGGATGCACTTGTGACGCACTTTGGTGGCGAAGTGGCTTCACCGACCTCACAAGCCGCCCCTATCATTGTGCCTCCGATCCCTCCAGTCGTGGTGACACCACCGCCCGCCCCGCCAAAACCAAGTGTTTCACTGACCAAAGTGACGCTCGAGAAACGTGGCGAGGTGGCAAAAATATCACTTCGCAAAGAAGGCTCGAACTCGATTCATGTCAACCTCAATTGGAATCAACAAGCCAAACGCGGTTTTCTGGGCATGAGTACACCCGCCGCCGACCTTGACCTTGGCTGTATGTTCGAGCTGCTGGACGGTAACAAAGGCGTATTGCAAGCACTTGGTAACAAAATGGGACACAAAGGCGAATACCCGTTTATATATGTGGATAAAGATGACCGAAGTGGCGCATCTGCAAACGGTGAAAACCTTTTTATCGAACGTCCAGACCTGATCAAACGCGTCATGATTTTTGCCTACATTTACGAGGGTGCTAAAGCAGGTTTTCAGGGCGTTGAGGGTCGAATGAGCATGACCGACCCGGCTGGCAATGAAATTAAAATTGCTCTCAACAACCCTGATACGCAATTGACTTTTTGTTGCGTGGCGTTAATCGAGCAAATTAACGGTGAGGTTTCAATACGTAAAGACGAAAAATACTTTCAACACCACGGGCAAGCCGACGAGAATTACGGCTTTGGTTTCCGTTGGAGTGCAGGCAGCAAGGATTAAAACCAGCAACATTACGCCCTATCACGTTCAATTCAGGAGTTCACAATGGCAATATCCCTCAGCAAAGGCGGCAACATCTCCCTCTCAAAAACCGATCCGAGCCTGACCAAACTGATTATTGGCTTGGGTTGGGATACTCGAGCCACCGACGGACAAGATTTTGATTTGGATGCCAGCGCTTTTCTGACCAATGCCGCAGGTAAAACCCGTGGTGATAGCGATTTTATTTTTTACAACAATTTAACCACCCCAGATGGTGTGACCCACACGGGCGACAATCGAACTGGTGCTGGTGACGGCGATGATGAACAAATCAAAATTGATTTGACCAAACTGCCAGCCGATGTCAATTCTGTCTTTATTACCGTCACGATTCACGATGGTGAGACTCGGCGTCAAAACTTTGGTCAGGTCAGAAACGCATTTGCCAGGGTGGTCAACGAAGCCACCAATGCCGAAGTTGCCCGTTACGACCTGGGCGAGGATTTCTCGACTGAAACAGCCGTTATTTTTTGTGAAGTCTACCGCAACGCTGCCGAATGGAAATTTCGTGCCGTTGGACAAGGTTTTGCGGGCGGCTTAAACGCTTTGGTACGTCATTACGGCTTAAACACAGGTTAAACAATTCGTCTCGAGGTTAAAAAATATGATTGCACGTGAATTTGGTTTCTCAATTGGCTTAACGGTATTGTGTCTGGTCCTGGCAACAGTTTACGGATACAACACCGGTGGTGTAGCAACGGCTTTTTCATACTTCACCATTGCCGTTATTTTAGGCATCATGGAACTTTCACTCTCGTTTGATAATGCTGTGGTCAACGCCTCGGTGCTTAAAAACATGAGCGCTATTTGGCAGCAACGTTTCTTGACTTGGGGTATTTTGATTGCCGTTTTCGGAATGCGTTTTATCTTCCCAATCGTAATCGTTGCCGTGGTCGCAAACCTGGGTTTTCTCGAGGTTCTGAACATGGCGTTCAACGATTCAGCCCGTTACGCTAAAGAATTAACCAGCGCCGAAGTCCCGATCAGTGCCTTTGGTGGTACGTTCCTGATGCTGGTTTTTTTAAAGTACCTGATGGACCCAGAAAAAGACACGCACTGGTTGGTTGCGATTGAAAAAGGATTAGCTAAAATCGGACGACTCGACACGATTCAAGTTTTTATCACAGGCGTTTTGTTGCTGCTTTGCGTGCAATTTCTCGTACCTGGCGAAGAGCGCCTTTCGGCACTGATGGCTGGCATGGTCGGTATTTTGGTCTATGTTTTCGTTGATGCTTTGGGTGGACTTTTTGATTCGGACAATATAGCAGCCAACGCTGGTAAAGCCGGTCTAGCAAGTTTTATTTACCTCGAAGTGCTCGATGCTTCGTTTTCTTTAGATGGTGTGATTGGTGCTTTTGCAATCACTCGAGATATTGTTGTCATCGCGGCTGGTTTGTGTATCGGCGCAGCGTTCGTGCGTTCAATCACGTTGTTACTGGTGAAAAGCGATACCTTAAAAGCCTACCGTTACCTCGAGCATGGCGCACATTATGGCATTGGTGCTTTGGCAACTATTATGTTGCTTTCCATGAGCCACGACATTCAGATTCCCGAATTGATCACGGGTTTAATTGGTGTGGCGTTTATTGTACTTTCCGTTTATTCTTCAATGCAGTACAACAAACGAAATCCAAATGTGATCAATAACGATTAGATCATTATGCAGCAATTAAACCGTGGACAACGCCTAAAATTGAGTCAAGTTTCACTTGGTCAGCAATTTAGCTGCCAAGTCAGTGTTAACGGCGCGGCAATCACACCAGTGGTGATTGCCGCTATTACCAATAGCGATCATCATATTGAAAACGCACAACAGCTTATTGGTAGTAAACAAAGTCACGCGGCAATTCAAGTGAGTACCCAAACCAATACGACAACCACGTATTTACTTGATCTCGAGAAACTTCCTACCAACCAGCAAATCGTTTTGTTTGTTTCTTTTCCGACAAAGCATCACAAATTGTTTTCGGAAATAAAAGTCACTGTAGAGAACGCCCTCGAGTTTGTTTTGCCTCATGGTGAGTATAGCCAAGAACAAAGCATTATTCTAGGAATTTTTTATCAAAAAGAACAAGAACTTCGTTTTCATGCTTACGGAAACGGTTATTATGACCGCTTTGAAGGCTTGAGTACACACTTTAAGTACGATTTTCGCAAGGTTTTTGATTTGCCAATCCCAAGCGGTGACTCGAGCCAACCACAATCCGTAAGTCAATTGCCAATTCGATTACCAAAAAATTGGGCAGGACGACAAAATCTGGTCGTTCCAGGCGGTCTAGTACCCTCTATTCAATTTATTGAAGTCGAACAGCAAGATGGGCAACGCGCCAGCGGCAGCGGTTTTGCGATCAGTCCAGGTGGTTTTTTAATCACTTGCTATCATGTGATTGCCGACGCAACTAAAATTAGCATTATCACCGAGCAAACCACGCAATCTCGAGCGGCGGTGGTGGTCGCATCTGACGAACATCACGATTTGGCTCTACTTTGGGTCACAGATCAACAAGGGTTTACCGATTGGTTATTGCTTGATGGTGATCGAGAACCGCAACTTGGTGACGAGTTGGGCTTGCTCGCTTATCCGCTTGGCATCACTTTTGGGCGTAATGTGACCTACTCTAGAGGCATTATTAACGGTATTCGCGCACAAGACGGCACACCGTTCTTGCAAATTGATACGGGTGCAGCTCCAGGCTCGAGTGGAGGCGCGATATTCTCGAGCCAAACAGGTAAAGTGATCGGTGTTTTGCATGGCGGTTTACCACTTGGGCACGGCATGATTATCAACCTGGGAATTGACATTCGCAATTTAAAACAACTCGGTTGGGTAAGCCAAACCGAGAACGCTTAATTTTGACCTACAATCCCGTTTGCTATCACAGATAGAATTCTCGAGATGACAATTCCAAAAGTTCAAAGGTGACGTACCAGTTCAAAGCCGTTATGATGCACCCGTGAAGTATCAGACGATCAAAGGCACAAAAGATCGCCTTCCCAGCGATGCCCCAACCTGGCGTTTCATTGTTGAAACTGCCCGTGTGGTGCTCGAGCGTTTTGGCGCAGGCGAAATCCATACCCCCACTTTCGAGGACACAGGTGTGTTCCATAAAGCTGTTGGTGAATCGAGCGATATTGTCCGAAAGGAAATGTACAGCTTTAACGACAAAGGCGACCGCAATCTGACCTTGCGCCCCGAAGCCACCGCGCCGATGGTTCGGGCTTTTCTCGAGCATGGTTTCTCGAGCCAACCAAGTCCAACAAAATTCTGGACGTTTGAACCCATGTTTCGCGCCGAGAAGCCGCAACGTGGGCGCGAACGGCAGTTTCACCAACTCGGACTCGAGATTATTGGGCTTGGCGATGCGTTTGCCGATGCGGAATGTATTGATGCGGGTTGGAGCTTGATGACTGCGCTGGGTATTCAGGACTATCAGATTCACTTGGGCAGTGTCGGCGACCCAGATGACAGGCTCGAGTTCAATAGTTATTTGCGAAACAAGCTCTCCCCTGTTTTGGACAGGCTTTCCGAGGATTCCAAAGAACGCCTCGAGTTAAACCCGATGCGAATTCTCGATTCCAAAAGTGCTGGCGACCAGGCGTTACTGAAAGAATTGGGCGTCAAACCGATGCTCGAGTTTCTGGGGGTTGCCGCGAAGACGCATTTTGAAGCGCTGCAACATTATTTGCGCGAATGGAAAATCCCTTTTGTGGTGGACTCGAGCATCGTGCGTGGTTTGGATTATTACCGTCGTACAGCCTTTGAATTCATTCACAACCATGAGTCCATGCGCGGTTGTTCAACCATTCTGGCGGGCGGACGGTATGATGGATTGGCAGAAATGCTTGGTGGTCAACACACCCCAGGTATTGGTTGGGGTTGCGGTGTCGAACGAATTGTGCTGGCGCTCGAGGCTGAAGGAATTCCAGTCCCAGAATCCGTAAAACCACTGGCATACATTGTGCCGCTCGAGGTTGAAGCGTTAACCACCGTTGGTAATGTCGCTCGAGTGATCCGAAATGTTGGGCAGGTTTTAACGGCGTATAAAGTTAAAGGCGTTGGTAAATCCCTTGCCGATGCCGAAAAATTTGGCGCAAGGTATGCCATTCTGATTGGTCAAGAAGAAATCGCAAAGAAAACCGTCAGTATCCGTGACATGCAAACTCGAGAGCAAGTCAGTATTCAAATTCATGATCTTGAAGCCTGGTTTCTCGAGCGACGTTAAAAATCAATTTCCTTCAACCCACTGTTTACTTTCTAGGAGTTTATGAAACGCACCCATTACTGCAACGATCTTTCTGCCAAAAACGCTGGTCAAACCGTTCTGCTTCAAGGTTGGACGTCTCGAGTTCGGGATACCAAGGGTGCAAATTTTATTGTGCTGCGTGACCGTTCGGGCATTGTTCAAATCACGGTAGAAGCCACGAATTCAAATTATGAAATCTCAACCGAGGTTCGTTCTGAATTTGTGCTCGAGGTTGAAGGCTTGGTGCAATTGCGTGAAGCGAACAACCAAACCAGCCAGTATGCCACGGGTGAAATTGAAATCATTCCGACGCATATCGAGATTCTATCCACTGCCAAGCCAGTGCCGTTTCCCGTTGATGGCACGCCTTTAACCGCCTCTGAAGAAATTCGCATGAAATACCGTTACCTCGATTTGCGCCGCGAACCATTGCGTGAGGCATTAAAATTGCGTCACAAAGTGGTCTCGAGCATTTACGATTTTTTGGATGCAGAAGGTTTTATCAGCGTCGAAACGCCAATGTTGACCAAATCCACGCCCGAGGGCGCTCGAGATTATCTTGTCCCGTCGCGCACCAATCCTGGTGAGTTTTACGCGCTGCCGCAATCGCCGCAATTGTTCAAGCAACTTTTGATGATTGCCAATCTTGATAAGTATTTTCAGATTGCGCGTTGCTTCCGCGATGAGGATTTGCGGGCAGATCGCCAACCAGATTTTACCCAACTCGATATTGAAATGAGTTTTGTTGACGTGGATGACGTGCTCGAGCTGAATGAGCGCTTGATTCAATCTGTCTTCAAAAAAACTTTGGATGTGGATATTCCAATTCCGTTCCCACGTCTCCCCTACAAGGACGCCATGAACCGTTTTGGTTCTGACAAACCCGATCAACGCTTCGATCTCGAGTTTTCTGATGTCTCGAGCATTTTAAAAGATTCTGGTTTTGGTGTTTTCAAAGGTGCACTCGAGGCTGGTGGCGTGGTCAAAGTTTTAACTGCCCCCGCTGAACTCTCGAGAAAGCAAATTGAAGCGCTCGAGTTTCAAGCCAAACAAAATGGTGCGAAAGGCTTGGCGTGGACAAAAGTCGTTGCAGGTTCGCTTGAGGGGGGAATCTCGAAGTTCCTCTCCCCTACCGAAGTCAGTGCCTTGCTCGAGATCACAGGGGCGCAGGCAGGCAGCACCTTGCTTTTTGGAGCAGATGCCTGGGATACTGCCGTTAAAGCCCTTGGCGCGGTTCGTGTGGCGTTGCGCGACGAGCTAAAGCTCATTACTGCCGAATCACCACGATTTCACTTTTCTTGGGTTGTGGACTTCCCACTGCTCGAGTTTGATGCTGAAAGAAATGCTTACACGTTCATGCACCACCCGTTTACCAGCCCGACGCTCGAGGATTTACCAAAATTTGGCACGCCAGACATGGGCAATATGAAAGCTCGAGCTTACGACCTTGTGCTGAACGGCTTTGAAGTTGGCGGCGGCAGTATCAGAATTCATCAACCAGAAGTGCAAGAAAAAATGTTCAACGCGATTGGGTTTAGCACCCAAGAAGCACGAGAGCGTTTTGGCTTTTTCATGGACGCGCTCGAGTACGGCACGCCACCGCACGGCGGTATCGCCTGGGGGATTGACCGCATGGTGGCGGTCATGGCTGGTGCGGACAGTATCAGAGATGTCATTGCCTTCCCGAAGAATGCTCGAGGTGCAGATATTATGGCAGACGCGCCGAGTGCGGTGGATTCCAAGCAACTCGAGGATTTGCACATCAAATTGAGCGAAAAAAGCGCTTCATAGCATTATCTCGAGGATTTTTTAAAGGTGTGACATGCCACGAATATTTTGGTTTTTGTTTAGTCTTGTGGCAGTCGCACTTTTTCTTTAATCTCGAGCCGTAAAAATTCAGGATACTTGTGAGATAAGGCCCGAAACCTCAACACCGTTCTTAAAATTGCCGCTGTGGTTTCAGGCAGGGTTGCATTTTATGCGGCAGCGTACCGAAATGGAGTTTTGATTCCCAAAAGCGCGGTCGCCATCGCTGACCCGGACAGTGTGTTTCCAATGGAAAGCCTGCACCAGACTTTTGTGGTGCACGCCGCCATGCGGGCGATTGCCAAAAGTGTCAACAAATCCAGCGATATTCTTCACACTGCGGTTGGGACGGTGTCTCTGGCTCGCAAGATCAACTCGATCAGTCCTTGTACCTGGCATATACCTATTTGAATGATCAATGTCAGAAATTAGATGCCGAGGTCATGGAAAAGCAAATTCGTTCGATTAACATTTGGATCGATCAGTTGCTTATCAGGCTAAAGGTTCAAAATTGATCGGCAGCATTAAATGGAGTATCATATGTGAAAACTTTCACGATTACGCTGCGCTCGTGAATTAAATATTGTAATTTCTCTTTGGTTGTCAGGGGTTGGTAAGGCTCAAAAAAATATCTGGCAAGTGGAAGCTTGCCAGATACAATCGTCTTCGAGTCAAAATCTTGCCAGTGAAAACCTTACAAAATACAGCAGAATTGTCCGAGAATTCTCGCTCCAACACTCCGCCAATTCGCGGTTAAGGAAAGCTAACAATATTGATCGGAATCGTAGCCGCACCTTGTGCCGGTCCACCCGTGTCATTGACCACGTGATCGATCACCCCATTGCCACCGAGTGAAACTGTTAATAGGTCATGCAGTTTGACACCCGCCGTGACTGGAACCTCAAATCCCCGTGTCGCGTGTATTGTGGGATCAACGTTGAAAAAGCAGTAGCTTCCCAGTCCCCAAGCCTCGTGAGTTTTGACCGAATCCGCAACCTTGTAAGCTGCATAGCCATTAATGCCGTCGTGCGTCCAGGCGGCTTGGTTTGGCGGATCGTAAGGCATCTCGTTTTGGAACATGATTGTTCGCCCACGCTCACCGTTCCAGATAACCTGGGTTTTCTGAAAATGTTCGACGAACAGACCGTAAGCCGTGACATCATCGCCGTTGACAATGACCCCAGTGTCGGCGGTGTTCAGCGTCCAACCGACACCGTTTCCGTGGTCGGCTCGCCAAACCCATAGGTGGTCCAAGATAACATTATCGCTGTTCAAGACCAAGCTGGTTGTGGCTTTGCCGAGCGTTGCGCCGCCGATTCTAAAGAACACGTCATGCAAAGAACTTGGGTTGTTGGGATCGCTTTTGTGAGCGCGTCGGTTGCCAACCTGAAGCAGACTTGGCGAATTTTCAGTGCCAGCATCAAACATCAATCCGGCAAGTTTCACGCCTTGCACATCGCTCACTTTCATCGCCACGATTCCGTCATGAGGAATCAGGGTCGGAAAACCAAGTCCTAGAACTATGGTGTCGGGGCGCTTGACCTGAATGGTTTTCTCGAGGTGATAAATCCCTGGCGTGAAGAGCAAGTTCTTACCTCGAGCCAGGGCGGAGTTGATTTCCTCTTCAGAGTCGGATGGTTTGGCAATGAAGAATTGCTTGATCGGAATTGACGAACCAGCCGCAGAACCAGTGCTCCAGGTTGTACCCGATGAATCACGGCGCAACTCTGGAATGAAAACTTGGTAACGACCTGATGCGTCAATGTAGAGAAACGGTTTCTCGCGGGTGATTGGGCTTGTTGCCAAGGTGGTGTAGGGAGGTGGATCGTAGGGCGTGCTCGAGAAGGACTGTGCAGGTGCGCCAAGAACCCCAGAAAAAACTTGGTTCCAGACCCCGTTAGACCAACCCCCGATGCTGCTGTCGCGCACCAGAAATTGCTGCTGAGAGCCGTTGATGATAAAACCGGTCTGAGAGTCGGCGATAAAGCCACCGCTGGCAAATTGTGGACCTGCGGTACAGTAATCCATCAGTGTCAAGTTGCCGCCGGTGATATTGACCCTTCGCATTGGTGCCGCCTGCGAAACCGCCCAGAAGTTACCGGACGAACGACAATCTGCCAGACCCCTGACGTTAATCGTCAAATTCGAGAGTGAACGCCAGAAGTTGTTGAGCGCGATGCAGTTGTCAGGGGTCAGACAACGGTTGTAAACATCGACATGACCGTTGATGGTGACATCGGTTGGCAATGCGCCGAGTCCAGCCACCTCGGTGTAATACCCCACCTGAAACACGAGTGGGTTGGCATCGCTGCCGTAAATGCCTGGTTTAAACAACAGGCTGTAGCGCTGTGCGCCCATTTCATTGTCAACCTGCTGGGTGGCGATGGCGTCAACTGTCGCCTGAATTTGACTGAGCGGCATGCTTGGATCAAAGATTTTCACGTTGGGTCCGAAGTTTAGGTTTCGGGAATGCAGTTCAGCCGTGATCCCAGATTGCTCGAGTTCGCTGCTGGAGAGGTTTGTGGGAACGGCTTGTTGACCACAGGCGCTTAGAACGACGATCAATCCGCCCAACCAAGCCAAAGGCGATCCGACGACGCCTCGTACCTCACGAGTGGTCTGACGAAATAATTTCTGTGGATGCTCCATGACAATCCTTTCTACTGCTGACCTGCCGAGTGAACATCTGCACTTGCATTTACCACCTGGCTGATTGGACAAAAGTGCCTTCCTGATCGTGGTTCACCAACGGGTATTGGTTACATCAATGGCAGCAAGTCGGTTCAACCTATAAAGCCAAACGATGATCTTGAGAAATCATGTGACCAACGGCGTAAAAGAGTTTTAATGTTATGAACCCAATTGTTACTTAAGTAAAAGCTACAAATAGTACGTTCCGCTACGTTTCAATTTATCGGTTTGACCAAAGCCAAACACATATTCAATCAAGTTTCCAATCACGCAACCTGATTCCCAGCCACAAAAACCGCTAGCACCTCGAGCCGATCATCGAGCACGACAATATCGGCATCGCAACCGTTCTCGAGTCTCCCCTTTTTGGCAAGTCCTAAATAACGCGCAGGGTGGCTCGAGGCAAGTCGAATCGCTGATTCGAGCCTGAGTCCAGCCCCAACCGCATTTCGCACAGCTTGGTCCATCGTCAGCAAACTGCCCGCCAACGATCCAGTCTCGAGCCGTGCTGTGCCATCTGCCACGTGGGCCATTTGACCGCCGAGGTCGTACGCCCCATCTGGCATTCCGGCGGCTCGCATGGCGTCAGTGATGAGTATCAGGCGTTCGGGTTTGGCATTGTAAGCGGTTAAAAAACTCGAGACGTGCACGTGATGTCCATCCAAAATCAGTTCCGCCCAAACGTTTGGATTGGCAAGAATCGCACCGACAATGCCAGGGTTTCGTCCCTCGAGTCCACCCATCGCATTAAACAAGTGCGTGCCGCTCGAGACGCCACCCGCATTGTCAACCGCGCGAATGGCGGACTCAACCTGGTTCGTGCTGGCAATCGTATGTCCGATGCTGACCCTGACTCCAGCTCGAGCGAAGATTTCACACGCCTCGATTGCCTGGGGCTGTTCGGGAGCAATGGTGACGACGCGAATCACTTCAAACGCCAGAACCTCTTCAACACGTTCTGATGTGGGTTCGACCACAAAATTGGGTTGAGCACCGAGCCGATGAGGGCTGACGAACGGACCCTCGAGATGGACTCCCAAAACTCGAGCGCCAGGACTTGGTTCGAGCATGACCTGTTTGGCGTTTTCGAGGGCGGTTTTAACATTTTGCCACGGGTTCGTGATGGTCGTGGCGAGCAAGCCAGTCGTACCGTGTTTGGCGTGAAAGGCTGCCATGCCGCGAATTCCAGCGGTGCCGTCCATGGTGTCAAACCCGCCACCGCCGTGAACGTGAACGTCAATGAAACCTGGGACGATGTACGGTGCATGTTGCGGCATCGAGGCTTGAGCAATTTGGTTGATCGAAGTCTCAAACTGAATGTTGCCAACTTGCCAGCCTGTCGGCGTCAGAATGCGTCCTTGCAGTGAAGTCATGCTGCGATTTTAAGACTTTAGCGCTCGAGATTCCAAAACCCAGGTTTTAAGTTGGCTGGGCGTCACGGGTTCTTGGAGCAGGCGTTGAAACCAAGTGAACTTGTCATTGCCACCAAGCAATGGCTCGAGCAAGTCAAAACCTGTGGTGTAGGTGTAAACGTAGGCTCTGGCATGGTGAATAAACTCGATTCTCTTGTCGGCTTGGACTGCTGTCAAGAGTTGATAATGTCGCAAGTACTCGAGCACTTTGGCTTGGGGTTGAAAATCTTCAAAAAGCATCAGTGCGGCGTTTCCAGCAGCATAATTCAGGTCTGCTCGAGCCTGTTGAATATGAAGCTCAATCTGCACTTCATCAACGCTGAGGCTTAACCCCGCGACGTTCGAGAGTTCATCGGCAATCCAAAGCGCCAACTCGGATTGGTTCATCACGACCCCGAGCGCACTGGTGGCAATGCCTTCAGCCAGCACACACTCGGGCGAATCGAGCAATTGAATCCCGCATTCTTGCCAGTCATTCTCGAGCACCAGTGTTTGTTCTTTCTTGACGTGTTCGGTGTGATGCCCTGGGTACGATTCGTGGGCGACCAAATCTGGCAGATCAGTGACGAACTGCGGTAGATCGGTGTTGACCTCGATTCTCGAGCAACCATTTCCCAAGTACCAGTTGTAACCGCCCCACGGTTTGTTGTGCACCAAGGCGTACTGACACGATTCGTGATTCGGTAAGCCGAACAATTTATTCGTTCGTTGCTGCAACTCGAGCGAGATCACGTCAATCACAGCTTGAACCCGATTTGGGTCAATTTTAAATTGGTTTCGATAGGCTTGCCTGCGATCATTCAACGAACCGATTCCCGGTTGCAGTTCCTCGAGTTTTTGGTGCGCTGCCTCGAACAGACTTTCTGGCTTGCGAATCGGTTCGATGTCGTGCAATCCCTTGACTTCCTCGAGAAACGAAATCGAATCGCCACGTTTGAGGTTGACCATCGTTTGCATGGCTGTGATTTGCACCCTCAAATAGGCGCGACGCTCATCTGGGCTGACCGCCAAAACGTCATGTTGAAGTTGCTCGAGTTCAGCAGCCAAATTATTCAAATCACTCGAGATGGCTTGAGTCCATTCAGAATTACCGAAATACGCATCGATAAAGCCGTGTTTATGAAGGTTGACGCCGTGCGCGGCGCGAATATAACGTTCGGCAATAGAGGCACTCATGGCTTAGAATACCAGCTTGACGGCTTAACGCTTGATAGTCATGGGGCTAGGTGGTCACGGGGTTCGCAAATTCTTAAACTTGGTATAATATTTTAGAGAGGTTTTAATCGATGAAAATTCTTTGTTTAATCAGGCAAGTCCCTGACGCCGAAGCTCGAGTCAAAGCGCAAAACGGTCGGGTCGATCTCGAGGGGGCAACCCTCGCGCTGGACGGCATGGACGAGTACGGCGTTGAACAGGCGCTCCGAATCAACACCGACGGCGCGAACACCGTGGCGGTCGCCCTCGGCGGCGCAAGATTTGAAGACGCGATTCGTCGGGCGCTCGCGATGGGACTCGAACGGGCGATTCATGTCGAATCGACTGAGTACTTGGATGTGGTCACGCAAGCCAACATCCTTGCCAAAATCGTAAATGACGAACAACCAGACATTGTTTTTTGCGGCGGGCAGCACGCCGACACCGACTCGCAGGCTTTGGGTGCGGCATTGGCGGAGGCACTGGGCTGGAATCAAATCACCTGGACGACCGCGTTGGGAATCAAAAACTCGAGCGTCGAAGCCACGCACGATGTGGACGACGGCAAGGAACAACTCGAGCTGCAACTGCCGGCAGTGATCACCACCCAACAGGGTTTGAACGAACCACGCTATCCGACGCTGCCGAACATCATGAAAGCCAAGAAAAAAGAGATTCGCAAGGCAAGTCTGTCAGATTATGGCATCACAGGTGGCAAAGTTCGCGTGGTCAATCAAGAAATTCAAGCAAAACAACGCTTGAACAAATTGATTGACGGCAAAGACCCGGCGGCTGCCGCCGAAGAACTGATCAAACTCCTGCACAACGAAGCGAAGGTGATCTAAATGATTTTGATTCTGGCAGAGCACGACGGCACCAAACTCAAGAAAACCACGCTCGAGATGATTTCGGCGGCTCGAGGTTTAAATCCAGAGATCACGATAGCGCTTTTTGGCAAAGACGCGGGCAACGTCGCCGAGGAAGCCGCAAAATACGTTGGGCAAGTGCTGGTCGTTGAAGACCCTAATCTCGAGCCTTATGACGCTCGGGTGTACAGCCAAGCCTTGCAACAAATCACGGAACAGGCAGAGGCGAGCGTGGTCTTGGTCGCTGGGACGCGAGCGGGACGCGAACTCGCACCGCGCCTGGCGGTGCGCCTTGACGCCCCGTACCTGGAAGATGCCGTGAAACTCGAGGGCATTGAGGGTGGCTTACGGATTGCCCATTATGCGTTTTTGGCTCGAGTCACCGAAACGCTCGAGGCACAAGCTGCGGTGATCGTCGCCACCGTCAAACCGAACACGCAACCCGCAGCGGCACCAAACTCGAGCGATGGTGAAATCTTTGAAGCCGAACTTGAGCTGACCGCCTCGAGCATCAAGGTCTTGGGACGCACCCAAGAAAAGACCGCCCGAGTTGCCTTGACCGAAGCCAACGTGGTCGTGACGGGCGGACGCGGCATGGGCAGCCCGGAGAATTTCAAGCTGGTCGAAGACCTCGCGGACGTGCTGGGGGCAGGGGTCGGCGCGACTCGAGCGGCGGTGGACGCGGGATGGCGACCTTACGCCGAACAGGTCGGGCAAACGGGCAAAACGGTGCAACCCAATGCGTACATTTGCGCCGGAGTGTCGGGGGCGGTGCAGCACCTTTCGGGCATGGGCAAAAGCAAATACATTGTGGCGATCAACAAAGATCCCGAAGCGCCAATTTTTAAGGTCGCCGATTACGGGATCATTGGCGACCTCAACGTGATTTTACCAGCCTTGACCGCCGCCGCCAAACGATTGAAAGACTGACAGGACTCTTAAACTCTTCGAGATGTTGCTCCAGGAGTTGAAACTTCGTGTTGAAGCTCGAGAATCCAGGTTTTCGAGCTTTAACATTCCAAAATGCTCAAGTCATGACTTAAACTGAATCTGTGAACCCAGACCTCGAAATGTTATTGCGTTTACTGACGGCGATGGTCTTGTGCGGCTTGATCGGCTTTGAACGCGAAGCTCGAGGTAAATCGGCGGGTTTGCGCACGCACATGCTGGTCGGCTTTTCGTCAGCCATGTTTGTGGTTTTGGGCGAGATTGTGATGGCGCGGTCGAGCGCTCAGGGTTATGCGGCGCTGAAATTAGACCCAATTGCAATCATCGGCGCGACCATATCGGGCATCAGTTTCTTGGGCGCGGGCACGATTTTCATGAGTCCAGCAGGGCGCAAACACGGTTTGACCACGGCTGCCAGTATTTTGGGTTCTGCCGGTGTTGGCATGGCGTGCGGACTGGAGCGTTATGTTTTGGCGGTTGGCAGCACCGTTTTATTGATTCTTATTCTCAGTTTTTTTGGTTATCTCGAGCGCGAAATTATCAAACAACAAGTCAAAAATCCCACGGAAGAGCCATGAAACGTATTGGATTGACGGGAAGTATTGGTGCGGGCAAAAGCACGGTGGCTAAAGTGCTGCGCCAAAAAGGCATTCCAGTGCTCGATGCCGATGCCGTGGCTCGAGAGGTATCAAATGCGCTCGAGGTTCGACAAGCCATTCAAGAAACCTTTGGAGACGAATTCGTGCTTGCGCAGGGATTAAACCGAGCAAAACTGGCAGGGTTGGTCTTTGCCAAACCCGAAGCTCGAGCGCAACTTAACGCCATCATTCACCCGAAAGTACGTATTGAGATGAACCGATTACAACAGCAGTTCGAAAGAACTGGAGTTGCAGCCGTGGTTCAGGATATTCCATTGTTGTTTGAGGGCAAACTCGAGAATTTATTTGACGCCGTGATTTTGGTCGATGCGCCACTCGAGACTCGGCTGGCACGGGTTT
>JANMUC010000335.1:0-2451 GCA_031391225.1 Deinococcales bacterium | reverse complement strand
CGCCTGCCATCAATAAAGTAAAGGCGTTCAAAATCGACTTCCGAGGCTCGAGTGGCAAGCGGTTGGTCCGGATTCCAAGCCTCGAGTCCCTCGACGAACAGGTTTACATCGTCAGGGCGTGATGATGTCAGCCCAGGTTGTTCTTGCAAACTGGTGTCGTACTCGGGCATCCAAGGCTCGAGCGAAAGTTTCATGGTGCGACCCTCAAAGGAATTTTACGTTTCATGCGTAATGAAGTCTAACAGATGTTGGCACGGGAGTGGTTTCAAGCCGACTCAAGTTCAACATTTTTGTACAAATCATCAAGTTTGATCTCAGCATTCACGCAAGGCAATTTCATGGTGTCGCCCGATTCGTAAAACTCGTAGCGCCACCCCTCTAAATCACGACGGTAAATCTCGGCACGAACAGCATCTTGAGAGCGCACAATAAAAACCTGCAAACCCTCGAGCTTTCGGTACGCAAAGAGTTTTTCGGTGCGGTCAATGTCAGATGTAGTCTTGCTCGAGACTTCCGCGATCAGACACGGACGACGCACAATTTTGGGGTCATTATCTGTTTCATCGCAAGCAACCATCACATCAGGATAGTAGTAAACCTCATGTACCTCAAGCCTCATATCACTGTTGAAAACCTCGCATGAACCATTTTGACTTGCATTCCAGAGGTAAGCAAATAAATTGCTTGACACGCGGTTGTGCGGTCGTGTGAGACCCGCCATCGCATAAATCTGACCATGCACAAATTCATGTTTGTCACTCGAGCGTTCCTCAAAATCGAGGTGCGCAGCTTTGGTCATGATTTGTACCGGTTCGAGGGCAATTCTCGGCATGAATTCAGTCTACTCGAGCTTCAAAACTCGAGCAACTAACCAACACCAACAGTGCCACACACATAAACCGTAATCCCCATACCCTCGAGCATCGCCGCTTTGGCAGCCAAGGCTTTGTTGGCATCTTCGCTTGTTGGACAGTACGCCACCTGAATATGGTTGGCTTTGTGCCGTGCCATCAGTTGATCCCGAGTTACCCCGTGAAGTACAGCGTGCATGATGGGCCACTCTGGGGTGGTCAGTTCCCAGCGGCGTTTGGTTTCGGCTTCGGGCAGCTCATTCACGCTGGCGCGTCCGATATCGCAGTGTAAGCCTCCATCCATGACAAAAACCCTTGACCAGACAAGTTCGCCTGGTTTACTGACGCCTTTCAGTGTCCCGCCGCCCTTACGAAAGTACATGGCGGGTTGACGGTCACTGGAAGCACCAGCGTAACCGCCAATAAAATGCGATGGCGGGGCAGCGCCAGAAATCAGAAACACCCAAACGTACTGACCGCCAAATTCTTCGCCCCAGCGCACATCATGCAGCGTGGTGGCAGGGTCAAAACCCATTGCAGTCCAAACGCGATTGGTGACGAGTGCGTCAATGGCTGCCCCTTCGTCAACCTCGTTAAAGTGCGGTAAGGCTTTTCCAGCGTACAACTCGAGCAAACCATCTCGAGATTTGACGGGTGGGCGTGAAACGTTGTTGAGCAGTCCTTCGACCAAATCCGAGGCGGGCGTCATGTCTTTTAAACCCAGTTGATACTGAATCCCAATCGCGTCGCACGAAAAGTCGTGTGCGATTCGGATGGCGGCAACGTACATTTTCAGTTGCTCGAGAATTTGCGCGTCGGTCAATTCGGTTTCAGGGTTTAAACCTGTATTAAATTTCATGCCTTTAGCTTCCAACCAATCTCGAGCATTTTGAGCCTCGAGGTCGGTAACGGTTTGCATTTCAGCGACCAATGCTGACTGACTTAAACGCTCTTTATAAATTCCGCAGGGATTCAGCATTTCATCGTCAATGATGGCGTTGTACATGCCCATGCAGCCTTCATCAAAGACGCCCAAAATCGCTTTCTCGAGTTTGAGTTGATGCGCCAAAGCCGTGCCGAGTTCGCGCTCCAATTGCGGAAGTTTTGAAACCTCGAGTTCGCGCACATGAGACAAGTCATGTTTAACCGTTCCAGTCTCGAGAAACTGCTGCAAACCATTCGTAAAAAACGCATCTGTAAAATCTTTAGACCACAAACTCGAGAATCGCACGCCCATCTTGGTCAGTCCACCGCCGAGGTTTAAGAGTCCAACCAATCCAGGATATTGTCCGTTCCAGTTGGCAACCGTCAAAATCGCGCCCTGATGGTCACGCAAACCAGCCAGCACATGATGGCTAAACTGCCAAACCGCCTCGGCAACAATCAACGGTGCGTTTTTGGGAATCCTGGAAAAGACATCCATGCCCATACGCTGATTCCAGATAAATCCGTGCTCGAGCGCTTCATCGTAGTCATGGGCGCGTTTGAGCTTCCAACCAAGGCTTGCCAGTGCCACCTCGAGTTTGACTTCCATGTCGCGTTGCGCCGCCCAACAGGTTTTGTTGGCAGTGTCCCGCGAATCTCCGCTGGCGACCAAATA
>JANMUC010000313.1:0-4314 GCA_031391225.1 Deinococcales bacterium | reverse complement strand
GTTGGAGTTCTGTGATGACTTGATGGAGAAAGTTTTCAATGTCGTTTGTGGTTGTCGCTTTACTTCTGGGCATGTGAAATAGTGTGACACACAAGAAAATGATTTAGTTGGAGTATATGCCAGACCACCACGAGCAACGCGTTCAAAAAGTTGCGTCAACAATTGTGGGTCTTACGTTCCTGGTTGAACGAACATCAGCTTCATGAAATTGAACTTCATGAATGCGAAAATCATGACTCCTTGCAACTCGAGGTGGCGGCAAACGTTAACGTTGATGTTTATCAATTGCACGGTGCTGGGCGCTTGTTGAATCTGGGCGTGGCGATTCAAGAAAGTCAATTGATGGTCTTTGAACAAGCCGCTTTACTGGCTGGACGTGAACTGTTGGAAGGCAACCGCGCCGAATGGGTCTTGCCAGAACGTGAACGTTACCGTGATCTGATGGGCAGCATTTTGGAACGCTTGATTGCCGTTTGCCAAGAACAGGGTTGTTGGGATAAAGCCCGTGAATACCTACAAAAAGCCTTGCTGCTCGAGCCTACCCGCGAATCGGTTCATTACCAAGCGATTGATCTGCACGCAAAACAGGGGGATTTTGTGGGTGCGATTCGTCAGTTTGAACGTTGCAGCAAGGCGCTGAAAGAAGCCTTTGGGGTCGAACCTTGTGCTGCCACGAAAGCCTTACTGAACTTTGGCGCAGCGCCCAATGGATCAGGCTCGAGTCATCAGAACTTGCTCGAGATGGTTGTGCAAATTCGGCAGACGCTTAGCGATTTGATGGGTCGCTTAGAAAAAATCTAATGCTGTTATTCACGGTCTCGAGACGCAATCGAGACGGTCACAAGACACCCTAAAATACCTGTTCTTCTAGGCTGGGCTTCGAGGTTGTGACCGATGGCAAGCCCAGGCGAGCAACGAAAAACATTTTCGTTTGTGATCAAACTCTGGAAGCAAGACCTGACCCGTTTGGGTTTGCGGGGACGCATCACTCACGTGGCTGAAAGCGGCACAGATGAGGTTCGGGATTTCACACGGCTTCATGAAATCACCAACTTTATTTTTGACATCCTCGAGCATCAGAGTTTACGCAGCCGAGTCAGAACATCGTTTTGGAAAAGATGGTCGCCTTTTAAGCAAAGGAGGTAAATCAATTTATGCACTTGGTTTTGGGGGATCAGCACTCGTCGCCATTTTTCTTGGAGGTAGGACATGCACGATATTGATCGAACACAGGCAGAATACTTTGACGAGATGGAAATGAACGGCTTCGCGCAAGACATGGAAGCCGACGAATTCGAGACTTACGGCGCTGGAGGGAACGAGTTTGAAACAGATGAATTTGAAACAGACGAATTTGAAAGTGAAGAGTTTGAAACAGACGAATTTGAAACAGACGAAATGGAATTGAACGACAACGAAGTTTTAAACGAAGCCGATGAAATGGAACTCGCCAGCGAATTGCTCGAGGTTCAAGACGAAGCCGAGCTTGACCAATTTATCGGAAAATGGTTTCGCAAAGCCAGTCCGTTTGTTGGGAAATTCTTAAAGTCATCGGCTGGACGAGTCTTGGGCGGAAAGTTGAAATCGTTCCTGCGCAGCAACTTGGGAAACCTGACCGGTTTGGCGGCTCAGGGTTTGAATGCCGTTGTCCCAGGGGCGGGCATTCTGGCGGCACCGTTGGCACAACGGGCTGGCAATGCGTTAGGAAACGCGCTCGGTCTGGAATTCGAGGGTTTATCGAATGAAGATCAAGAGTTTGAAATGGCTCGAGCCGTCATCAGGCGTGGCGGGCAAGCCATGAAACAGGCTGCCAATATCTCGGCGGGCACTGCCATGCGAGCACCGATTCAGGGCGGCTCCATTCAAGGCGGCAGGGTGCGTTGGGTTCGGATGATTCGACGCGGCAACCGTATCACATTGATCCTTTGAGGCGACCATGAATATTTCCAGTCTGGCATTGTTTTGGTTAGAGCAAGAGGCTCGAGCGCTGTTGTCGCGCCTCGAGCGGGTGCAATCATTTTCGCTGACCGAAACGATGGTGGCAGCCGCAGCCATATCGCCCAACGCATTACGCGCCATCGAACTGCAT
Organism: Deinococcales bacterium; assembly: GCA_031391225.1. Taxonomy (GTDB): domain Bacteria; phylum Deinococcota; class Deinococci; order Deinococcales; family JAAFIG01; genus JANXTZ01. The sequence goes on along the minus strand of JANMUC010000313.1, from coordinate 2,225 downwards.
TTGATTCGGGTCAAACGGGTTTTACGGGGTCAGTTGCTCGAGTTTATTGATGCAATTCAACAGGCTGTCTTGACCCCAGCCGAGGCGCAACGACGATTTACCATGTTGCGTTTGCGGTTCAATGCCGTCCTGACACAGCTCGACATTTTTGCCGATGCGCTCAGTCAACGCAGCGAAACGCCCAACGGAGTCTGGTTGGCGGGGCTTGATGTGGCTGCCAGCGACGCTTTAAAGCTCAAAACTGATTTGCCTGTACCGCCATTGGTCTGCTACCTAGACCGAGGGCACGGCGCGGCAATTCGGCGTGCCAGAACCCGCTTGCCTGGTGGTGACGAAAATCCGGTGGCAATCATTCGGATTCCTCGAGAACGCATGATCGGCAGTGGCATTGCCTCGAGCTTGGTGCATGAAGTTGGGCATCAGGGCAACGAGTTGCTTGGCTTAATCCCAAGCATCAAACCAATTTTAGAAGCCGTGACCCATCGGCACGACATTGACACTCGAGTTTGGAATTGCTGGCAGCGCTGGATTTCAGAAATCCTTGCCGATTTTTGGTCGGTTGCCAAACTGGGAATTGGTTCGAGCTTGGGTTTGATGGCGGTGGTCAACCTGCCACGCTATTTTGTCTTTCGGGTGTCGATCAACGACCCGCACCCCACACCCTGGATTCGCGTCAAGCTGAGTTGCGCGATTGGGCAGGCGCTGTATCCGCACCCGCAGTGGCAAGAACTTTCTGCACTCTGGGAAAGCCTGTACCCGGCGACCAACCTGCCAGCCGCCCAGACGCTTTGGTTGCGGCAACTCGAGCAGCAAATACCGCTTTTGGTGAAATTGTTGACGCAGCAACGACCTGCCGCGCTGAACGGCAAAACTTTGATTGAAGCACTTGGGGTAAATGAACGCCAGCCGCTTCAGTTGCAGTCCATCTTCTCGAGCATCAAACCCCAAGACCTGCAACACCTGCCAGCCACGTTGGCATTTGCACTGCTCGGGCAGGCACGTTGGGATGGGCAGATCAGTCCAGAGCAAGAAAGCCGCACGGTCAATCGCCTGCTGACGCACTGGGCATTGCACCGCGCCCTTGAACAACCGACAAAAGCACTAAACACAGAAAAAGGAGATCGTTATGGTCAATTTTACCTACAAAGCTGATTCGGCAAACCTAGGACAGGTGAAGCTCGAGGTGAGCAATCCAGGCAACGCCAAGACCCATACTTATGCTTGGTTGGTTAATGGCAAGCCCTTGGACGGCACTTCACCCGTTTTTGTACCGCCAACCGATGACACGACCAAAGAAACCATTCCAGGACTGTACTGGGTCATGGTGACCCAAGTGGTCGCAGGGCGACAAACAGACATGGGCAGCGGTTTTGTGACCGTGCCCGCCCCAAAAGAGGCAAGCGCCCCAGCCGACCCTTCAAACGCGGCTGGGCAATCAAACTCGAGCAGCACAGTCGTGACCCTGCAACGTGCCAACAACACCGCACTGCCCGATGTGGCGCTTTGGGTCTTGATCCAGCGCAACGCCCGCAACTTGTCATTTCAAAAGTTTGACGACCATATCAAAAGTGTTTTTTCAGCCCCGGCGGGCTATGCCGCACCAAAAGGTGGAACAGCGCAAACGCCATTCGAGAGCCTGTTCGCCCAACGCGCACTGCCATTTACCGACAGCGATTTTTTCAGGGCTTTAAAAGTTGCCACCGAATTGTTCTTGCTCGCCCAAGCCGAGAATTTTGCTGGCGTCAAATTTGGCGCGGACGATGTTGCCGAAGTCAACCGCAGACTCAACCCTCGAGAACCCTTGAGTGCCGACGAACTCGGCGCACTGCGCGACACGTACTTGGTCGATGACCCACTCGATCCGATCAACCGCCCAGATGTGATCCCGTACTTTGATCTGATCCGGCGGCAACTCGAGCGTGATTCTGACACCAGCTTACCAGCGGCGATCACCCAGCCGGTCAGAAAATACTTTGATTACCGACGCAATCAACCCTTCCTGATCGAATTGCTTTGGTCGTACTGGCACGAAGAGGGCATGTTGGTGCAATCTTTGGGGGTCATCAGTCGGCGTTTTCAGAACATCCGCACCGCCGACCGCGACCCGCTCGGCAACCTCGAGATCAACCCTTTGCGCCCACTGAACAACCTGATTTGGGGCTACATTCAAGACGAACAACACCGTCTGACGGTGCGCCGCCGCGCTTACGAATACGATCATCTGT
>JANMUC010000210.1:0-4336 GCA_031391225.1 Deinococcales bacterium | reverse complement strand
GTCCAAAATTGGCGACATCGCCACGCGCACGTTGACCCGAAAACCAGACTTGTGAACCCTCTGGGTTTCAAACGGTTGGATTTTCTCGCCCAGCATCATGCGTTGAATAAAACCCTGAACCGAGGTGTTGTTCGCCCTTGGGATCAAAAAACTGATGTGCTGCCCAACCGCCTCCGAGGTCGCATAACCAAACATTTTCTCGGCTCCAACATTCCAAGAGGTCACGATACCCTGCAAATTTTCGGTGATGATCGCCTCATCGGTCGAATTGACGACCCGCTCGAGGATGCTGCGGTTGAGCGCGTCCATCATTTCCCTGGGGGTTTCTTTGGCTTGCACCAACTCGAGACGCAAATCGAGTTCGCTCATCAATGATTCTGAGAGGCTCTCGAGGATCGTGACCTCTGCTTCGGTCAGGCTACGCTCGCGGGTGTCGAGTACGCACAGACACCCTAAGACTTGTCCTGTGCTGGTTCGCAACGGCGAGCTGGCAAAAAAACTCAGGCGCTCGATGCTCGAGGACAACAAACTCGATATGGCTTGCAGATCATTCGGATCGCGCGATTGCACCAAACCCTCTGGCAAAAACAAGGACAATCGTTTTGGCAAGGTGCGAGGCAAAAGGTCATTGAGTTCCAGACCATATGCGCCCGCAAAGCGCAGGCTCGCCTCGCCGACCCAACAGATCAAAGCACCTTTTGCCGTTAATCCCTTGGCGGCAAGTTTTGCGACCCTCGAGAAGGTTTCGGCGGCATCTTGACGTACCGAACCATAGCGTCTGAGGGCAGCGAGTCGCTCTGGATCGGTGAGGCTCGGCTCACTGAATTGGGTTCGCATTGGACGCAAAATGACGCGGGGTTTTACAAGTGTCAAAAATTACCTCAGAGAAAGGAAAAGCCAGGAATTTAAAGATATCTTGAAGTTTAAGACCGACCTCACCAGTTTACCTGAGCGCCGCATGATGACAAGGCAAGAATCTACTTTGACAACAAACGTTAAAGGTCTTGTTCAAACCACGACGCGATGGTGACCAAGACGCGATGGTGATAAATCGGTCAGAATAGAACCATGAACCTCAACCATCAACCCTATTCTTCAAACCGCAGTCCAATCCTCGGCGCTCGGGGAGCCGTCGCCACCAGCCAACCGTTGGCAGCCCTAGCCGGACTCGAGATGCTGAAAGCTGGCGGCAACGCTGTCGATGCCGCCATCGCTACGGCGGTGGCGCTGACGGTGCTCGAGCCAACCTCGAACGGAATAGGCGGCGATGCGTTTGCGCTGGTGTGGGACGGCAACAAGCTTCACGGTTTGAATGCCTCGGGTCGTGCGCCCGCCAACCTCAACCTCGGGCTTTTTGCAAACCAAGGGTTGAGTAGCGTTCCCAGACTCGGTTGGCTGCCTGTGACCGTGCCTGGTGCGCCCAGCGCCTGGCGCGATTTGCACGCCAAGTTTGGCAAACTCGAGTTTGAGCAATTGTTCCAGCCTGCAATTTATTACGCCCAAAACGGCTATCCCGTCTCACCGACCCTGGCACAAAATTGGCGGCGGGCGGCGCAAATGTACACGAGATTAACCAGCTCAGAATTTTTACCGTGGACGCAAACCTTCACTCGAGATGGTCAGGCTCCCAGGGCAGGAGAAATGTTTGCCTTGCCCGATCATGCCCGCACCCTCAAGCTGATTGCCAAAACTCGAGCGCAAGCCTTTTATGACGGCGAACTGGCAAGTCAGATCGAAGCTTTTGCGGCGCAAACAGGTGGTTTTATCACTCGCGCCGACCTACAAGCACATACTGCGGACTGGGTCGAGCCGATCAGCACCAATTACCGTGGTTACGATGTCTGGGAGATTCCACCCAATGGGCAAGGCATTGCCGCACTGGCGGCACTCAACATTCTCGAGGGTTTTGACCTTTCACGCCACGCACGGGACAGCATTGACAGTTATCATCTGCAAATCGAAGCCATGAAACTTGCCTTCATGGACGCTCGAGCTTTTGTTGCCGACCCCAGCCACAGCGAAATCCCAATGGCTGGGATGCTCAACAAGCAATACGCCAATGATCGCCGCAAATTGATCCTCGAGACAGCGCTCGAACCAAGCCCTGGAACGCCAGCTCGAGGTGGCACGGTGTACCTTTGCACTGCCGACAGTGACGGCATGATGGTCAGTTACATCCAAAGCAATTATGCGGGTTTTGGCAGCGGCATTGTGATTCCTGGAACCGGTATTGCCCTGCAAAACAGGGGAGCGAATTTCAACCTCGAGCCAAACCATCCCAACCAACTCGCGCCAGGAAAGCGCCCGTACCACACGATAATTCCAGGATTTTTGAGCAAAGACCAAAAAGCCATTGGACCGTTTGGCGTGATGGGCGGTTTTATGCAGCCGCAAGGACATCTGCAAATGGTGGTCAACACCGTTGATTACCAGCTAAACCCGCAAGCCAGCCTCGACGCGCCGCGCTGGCAATGGCTGGAAGGCAAACAGATCGAACTCGAGCTTCACACGCCAACCCACATTGCCGAAGGATTACGTGAACGAGGGCATCAGATTACGATGCAACTCGAGAAAGGGTCGTTCGGGCGCGGGCAAATCATTTGGCGTTTAAACGATGTTTTGGTGGCGGCGTCGGATTCCAGAACCGACGGGCAAGCGTTGGCGTTTTAAGTTAAAACCTCAAAAAGCTGATCTTGCACAGGCTCGAGTGCCATTTCGATGGCGTCTTGAAAACTCAAGCTCGAGACTTCGGACTCGATTCGAGCAAATTCGATGGCGTTTAAACCATGCTCGAGTTTCAAGTACTGGCTGCTGGCGTTAACCCTTTCGTTCAACTTCGAACCGATTCTAGAGAGCGTCAATTCAGCCGCGATCAATAACTTGAGCGCCAGTTCGGTACGTCCTAAACGGTGCTCGAGGTGCGCGAAATCCACCAAGACGTGCGCCGCAGACCACTGCCGCCCGAGGCGCACCACGGTTTGCAACGCCTCGCTCAAATACGCTCGAGCCAGCGCGTACTGCCCGTTTCGTCTTGCCAAATTGCCCAGGGCTTGCAAACCGTTGGCAATGCCTTGGACATCGTTTGCCTCGCGTTTGACCTTTAACGATTCCTCCAAGAGACTGGTTTCCAAGAGGCTATCGCCCTGCAAACCAGCGATATTCCCCAGATAACCCATCGAATACGCCGCGCCAATTGGGTCATTCAGGCTGCGCTTTAACGCCAACGCTTTGCTGAAACAGGTTTTGGCAGCCTCGAGATTGTTCTGGTACAAGTAAACCAAACCAAGGTCGTTGTTGCACATCGCAATTTGATTGGTGTTGCCATAGGCTTCATGCAAGGCAATGGCAGCCTCGAGATGATCTTTGGAGGCTTCTAAATTACCCAAATCACGTTCAATCAAACCAAAAAATTTTTGGGAATTGGCTTGCAGTTGCGAATTGCCCATCGCCTCGCCAATCGCTTGATATTCGACAATTGCCGCTCGAGCCACCTCGTACCGCGATTGCTCTTTGCCCAAACTGGCGATCATCCACAGCAAATGCGCCCGAACCCAGTCTTGGGTCTGAGTTTCAACGCAAGCGGCAAAACGCTGTCCCCAATTCAAACCTTCTTTGTGATGACCTCGGGTGTTCCAAAAATGCTCAAGCAAACCCACCGTTTCCGCCCCGAGCTTGGGGTTATTCGTTAAACACCATTCGAGCGCCGGTCGCATGTTCTCGAGTTCATTTTCGACGCGGCGACTCATTTCGCTATGGCGGTTGCTGTTGCGCTCCGGATACCAGGCTCGGCTTAAGGCAAGCGAAAGTTCGCTTAAGTTGCTCATGGCGTCCTGTTTTGCCTGATCGTCAAGTTCTAAAAACGCGTATTGACGAATCAATTCGTGCAAAAAAAACCTCGAGTCACGCTTGGACACCATCGATTTGTTGATCAGTTTCAAAAGCACATTGAGGCTCGAGCCACTGACCTTGAGCGCCCATTCGCGGCTAAAACTGCCACGGAACACGCTCAAACGCGCCAAGGCTCGTTTTTCGGCATCGCTCAACAAAACCCAGGAATAACCAAAGGTGGCGGCAAAACTGCGCTGGCGTTCAGGCACATCTGAACTTTCAGTCTCGAGCAGGTTTAAACTGTGCTCGAGTTCATTTGCGATTTCGGGTAAGGTCAGCGCCCGCACCCAACTCGCCGCCAATTCGAGTCCGAGTGGAATGCCCGACACGACGCGGTAAATTCGGGTAAAACTTTGAATGTCATCCTCAAAACCAAACCTTGGGTTGACGCGCTGTGCCGCCTTCAAAAACACCAAGGCGGCATCTTGAGTCTCGAGCGGAAAAAGAG
>JANMUC010000292.1:0-3771 GCA_031391225.1 Deinococcales bacterium | reverse complement strand
CAACCATCACGATTTGCGCGTCTTATCTGCCCTGGCTGACCGCGTCTCAAACGCAATCGTGCGTGCCAAGCAATTCACCAAAGCTCGAGATGCCGAAACTCAATACAAGAACATTCTCGAGGGCATCGAAGAGGTCATTTTTCAAACCGACGAACACGCAAAATTGCGTTTTCTCAGTCCAGCTTGGAATAAAATTACCGGTTTTGAAATCTCAGAGGCGCTAGGGCAGGCTTTTATCACGCTGATTCATCCCAGTGATAGCGAACAATTGCGCACCTTGCTCGAGGCTCTGCTTCAAGGAGATTCGACGAGTTTATGGTGCAAGGTCAGGTACTTTAAAAAAGATGTCTCAATCGGTTTGGTCGAAATTACCGCCTGGCCCATCAAAAATTCCAGGGGACGGATCACGGGATTGACTGGCACGTTGCAAGAAATTGGGACACGTCAATTGTCCAATTGAGCACCCAAGCTCGAACCAAACAGTCGGTCAGTTGCGCACAGCACATGTCACCGAGAAAACCGCCCAAATCCAGACACTTGAGTTTTGAGGCTTTGGTAAGTCATGGTTAAATTTTTATCAACTTGCGCTTTGAACTGCAAAGTCGCGTTATACTAAACCATCAGGAGGAATTTTCATGGCTACCCGCACCCTCGGAATGATTCTGGCAGGGGGACAAGGTTCTCGTCTAGCACCTTTGACCGCCAAACGCTCCAAACCCGCCGTCCCTTTTGGTTCCAAATACCGCATTATCGATTTTGCCTTGAATAATTTTATCAACTCTGGAATCTATTCGATTTACGTGCTGACGCAGTTTAAAGCCCAGTCCCTGACCGAGCATATTCAACGCGGTTGGCGCTTTGGCAGTTTTTTAAGCGACTATTTTATTACGCTTGTACCAGCCCAACAATACCGTTTTGAAGAACTTGGCGCGGTTTGGTACAGGGGCACCGCCGACGCGGTTTACCAGAACATGCACTTGGTAGACAACCACAAAACCGAATTGGTCGCCATTTTCTCGGGCGATCACATTTACAAAATGAACGTTGCCCACACGATTGATCAGCACGAGGACGCTCGCGCCGACATTTCAATTGCCGCCTTTCCAGTGCCACTCGCCGAAGCCTCGAGATTTGGGGTCTTGCAAGTTGATAACAGGGGTCGGGTGATTGAGTTCCAAGAAAAACCAAAAAATCCAAGCCCAATGCCAGACCGCCCAGACATGGCACTCGCCAGCATGGGCAATTATATTTTCAACCGCAAAACCCTTGAAGAGTTGCTGGATGCCGACGCCAGAACCCCAGGCTCGAGTCACGATTTTGGCAAAGACGTCTTGCCACGGGCATTGCGCGACGGCTATCACATTCAAGCTTACGATTTTGCCAAGAACCCAATCCCAGGCACGGACAAAGCCAACACCTACTGGAAAGACGTTGGAACGCTAGATGCCTATCACGAAGCCAGCATGGATTTGGTTTCTGCCGTTCCAGAATTTGACTTGTACAATCCCGAATGGCCCATCCGCACCGTCAATACCGACAGCCCACCCGCCAAATTTGTTCACGAGGGCGGTGATCGTAGCGGTCAAGCCTTCAATTCGTTGATTGCTGGCGGGGTGATTATTTCGGGCAGCACCGTGCGCGAAAGCATTCTGTTCCGCCGCGCCAGGGTCAATTCGTACTCGAACGTGTCCCGAAGCGTTTTGTTTGACGAGGTTGAAGTGGGTCGCCACTGTGAAATTCGCAACACCATCATCGACAAAAACGTGACCGTGCCCTCGCGCACCCAAATTGGTGTTGATGTTGAAGCCGACATCGCTCGAGGTTTTAAAATCACCGAATCCGGCATTGTGGTCGTGCCCAAGAGTTACAAGTTTAAATAATTGAGGTTTTTCGAGTCTCGAGCGTTCGTGTTGCGCTCGAGACTTTTATTTTGACTGGCACTTGTTAGGCTCGAATCATGAGCGATCAGAATCCCGAACCATCAGACCCTCGAGACATGATCTGGGGAAAAGCCAAACGTGCCATCGAACGACGTTTGACGCACCTCGACCCAGATTTGGAACGTTATGTGCGCGAATTTGCGTATGGCGAAATTTACAATCGCTCGAGCCGCGAGACTGGCTTGGACACCAAAACCCAAGAATTCCTGGCAACCGCCATGCTGATGGCACTGGGCAACACAAATGAAATCAAAACACACTTGCAAGGCGCGTTAAACGCTGGTGCGAGCGAACAAGAATTGCGCGAAGTGATTTTGTTTGCGATTCCGTACTTGGGATTTCCAAGGGCAATTGGCGCAATGCAGTCGTTGAAGGAATTGTTGCTGGCTCGAGATTAATGTGTTAATCAGATACGGTGCAAAACTTCCACCTTGCTTCAAGTTAACAAGGATAGAAAATTAGTTTTTTTGCTTCCAGTGCAACCCAAAATCACTAGATTGATACGAGGAAAAATTTCCATGAGGTGATAAACCTTTATAGATAGATACTATTATTATTTGGTTTTTAACTATGATACTTTTAAGAATCAGGTCATCTTCTTGATTTTTGAGATTCAAAATTTTATAAACTGGGATTAAATTCCAGTTTATAAAATTTACTTCTGACATCGCTAGCTCTTTTGGTGAATAGATTATAAATCTTTTATTCAGAAATAGAATTTTTAACGTAGACCGATCTAAAGAATCTTCATGGGAGAAATCAATGATTTTTTTCCAAGAATCTCGAGTTTGAATTTCATATTTATATAATCTTCCAACCTCGAGCGTATCTCTAACTCCTCTTGGTTGCAAGACTACATATTTGAAATTTTTACCCAACTTATAGAATTGTGACAAGACCAATTGCTCAGATTTATTGGATTCACAAGATGTAGAAATTATCAAGAAAACCAAAATTGAAAAACATTTAGGGAACAACTCGGAGTTTTTCATACTGGTTTACACAACTCCTTCTAAATTCGCTCGATAAGCTATTGTTCACCAGCCAGAGGTGCATTGAGTCCACAATCTACCACCAACCTAAAACTTGAGCATCTTTCACTATCACGAACCTCGAGAATCGCTTATGATCTTTTATGCACGTTGAATACCACAATTGGTTCTCGAGCGCTCTGAATCATGACATGAGCTTCAAGGTTTACGGTCATTACGGTCAACCCGTGCTGGCTTTTCCTGCCCAGGAAGGGCGTTACTACGACTTCGAGAACTTTGGCATGGTCGAGGCTTGTGCGGGATTGATTGACATGGGTCGCGTGAAAATTGTTGCGGTGGACGGCATCGATTGGCAATCGTGGACGAATCAGGGTGCGCAGCCAGCAGACCGCGCCAAACGACACGAAGATTATGACCGCCACATCATGCAAGAAATTATTCCGTGGGTGCAAAACAATACGGGTTTAAAAACCATGTGGACAACGGGTTGCAGCATGGGTGCATTTCATGCGTCCAATTTTTTCTTCAAACACCCGGACACGTTTGACGGCGTGATCGCGTTGTCGGGTTTGTACCAACCGCACGATTTTGTCGGCGATGCGGGCGGCGAATCGGCGTACTTTAACGCGCCGTTGTGGTACCTCGAGCACATGAATGATGAACGGATTTTAAACCGTTATCGAAGCTCGAGAATTGTTTTTTGCACGGGTCAAGGCGCGTTTGAGGACGCGATGATTCGTGATACCAAAGCAATGCAGGCTATTCTCAAGCGAAAAGGAATTCCTGCTCGAGTGGAGTTCTGGGGTGAGGATGTCAACCACGATTGGGTCTGGTGGCGC
>JANMUC010000262.1:0-4451 GCA_031391225.1 Deinococcales bacterium | reverse complement strand
GGGCTTTCTGTGACATGTGAAAAATTCAGGCGACGTGCTGTACGATAAAATCCAATCAATTGAAATTTTCGTACCCGTCAAGACAATCTGATATTTGCGTAACGCTTGTGAAGCCGAAAAAACATTCCGAACCATTGAAATAAATAATTTACGCTGTCCACCCTCATCCCCGACCCTGTCTTGCCCTTAAAGCAGCACCTTCTTGGTTTCAAGACGCACCTGACGGGCGAAACTGCTTCTTGGTTTCAAGACGCACCTGACGGGCGAAACCGCTTCTTGGTTTCAAGACGCACCTGACGGGCGAAACCGCTTCTTGGTTTCAAGACGCACCTGACGGGCGAAACCGCTTCGGGCTTGGGCGCTCCTCCCGCTGGCGGGAGAAGGGAGCTTAATTCCCTAAATCATGTGGCTCGAGCTTGTGTCCTTCTCCCTGCGGGAGAAGGTGTCAGCGAAGCTGACGGATGAGGGCTTCAGGGGAGGTTCACTTTTTATCTTGGGAATTGAACTTGATTGAACTTAGTATTTACGTTTTCAAATTCTTGTGTTCTAAACCCAACCCATGGTTTCAGATTCGGTCAGTTGCTTCTCGAGTTTGCTGTACTCACTTTGCGCGGCGTGCAAAATATGTTTCATCTGAATGGCTTCGTTGGCATCGGCGGCAATGAAAGCGGCGTTCAAGGCGGTGTTGCGAATGTTGCCGCCAGCAATATGAAGTTGTCCAAGTTTGGCAAAATCCAAATTTTGGGTTGGTGCAATTTTCGGAAATGACCGCCGCCAAATTTCGCTGCGTTGCTCGAGGTCGGGGAATGGAAATTGCACGACAAACCGAATGCGCCGCATGAAGGCGGTATCGATGGCACTTTTTAAGTTGGTCGTCAGGACTGCCAGCCCCCGATACGATTCCATGCGTTGCAGCAAGTAACTGACCTCAATGTTGGCGTAACGGTCATGGCTGTCTTTGACATCGCTGCGCTTGCCGAAAATCGCGTCGGCTTCGTCGAACAGCAAAATTGCCCCTCCCTCTTCGGCAGCATCAAAAATTCGTCGCAAGTTCTTTTCGGTTTCGCCAATGTACTTGGAAACCACGGTGGACAAATCGATGCGGTACAAATCCAGGCGCAGTTCTTTGGCAATGACCTCGGCAGCCATCGTCTTGCCTGTGCCGCTCGTGCCTGCAAACAAGGCGCTGATGCCCAAGCCTCGGCTGCCCTGCTTGCCGAAACCCCAAGTTTCGTAAACCTTGAGGCGTTGTCGTACGTGGGCGCTGATGTCACGAAGCACAAAACCTTGCGCTTCGGGCAGCACCAAGTCCTCCCAGGAGGCTTGCGTCTCGAGCCTCTGCGCCAAGTCGTCCAAGCGTTGCCGTGCCTGGATTCTCGAGGCTTCCCACAGCGTACCAGGCACATCGCTGGCAGGGTGTTGCTCGAGAAGACGCAACGCTTCAATGGAAGCATTTTTGATCGCGCTGGGATTCATATTGAACTGCCCGATCAAATGGTCAAGTTCCATGCCAAATTCGGGAATTGGCGATCCCGCCCGAAGGTGCGTTTTGGGATCAAGAAGCGTGCCAAGCGCAGTATTCCAAACTTGGCGTTGCTCGAGCGTGCTGGGTTTTCGCACCTCGAGCGTGATGTTGTTGCGTTCGCCGAGTTTTTGACGCTCCAAGCTTGAAATAAAAAGTGGTCCAACAAATTTGGCGACAAACGCGTGTAAGGCATTCATTTTGTTGTGATCGTTGGCGTCTAAATTTTCGCAATCGAGCACCAACGCCATCGACCCCAGAATCACCTCGCGGCGCAATAACAGGGTCAGCGTCTCGAGTTCGTTCGGATTGTTCGGAATCAAATTGGCGTTTAAGCTGTACAGTTCGCGGTTGAATGCCCTGGCGACACTGAACGCGATACCGCGTTTGCAAGCTGCATCGGTGCCGCACAGTTGAATCACCGCCGTGGTTTGTTTCGCCCTCGACCATGCGCTGATGATGGTTTCAGTCAAATCTTGATGGCTTTGCACCAACTCGGTGGGTTCACGGAGCGGCTCGAGAATCACCGCCAGACGCGAATCAAGATGATTGACTCCCGCCAAATGATGCAAAATTCGTTCGTCAATCCGCAGGCTGCTCGAGGTCAGGGCGTTACCAGCACCCAATTCGATCAGTTTCCAACGGCGCAACGGCGCGACAGGGGAGAGCGCACTCCAATGCGCGTCAGGCAATGCCGCCAATGCCATGCCGAGCGTTGGAAACGCCCGTTGCGGGTCAAGGTTGGCTTGGGCGCACAAACTCGAGAACTTCCCGTCCAAATCCATGCCCGCGCAAAGCAAAATAATGTTGCGTTCAAAACTCGAGAGTCCAAACGTTTGGCACAGCGTCTCAAGGGCGGAAGCCTCAAAAAAGTATGGCTCGGCAGGAATTGCGTCGGTGTCTGGTGTTTCGCCGCGCTGCTTGGCAATAAAAACCGTCAACGCCTCACGGATGGCAACCAAGGCGCTCGAGAGATGGCGTTGGTTTTGTTCAAACCAATCAACTCGAGCCTCTTTCACTGCGCTCATGCGCGTTCCTTGACTTTGCTTGGCGTGACAGGTGCGCCTGTGCGAACTGGAACCGTCGAAAGTTTATAGGTTAATGACGGACGATACCGTGCTTGCAAAGACGACCACAACTTCGAGGTTTCCTCAGCATTCAAAAACTGGGGCGCGAGCGTGACCTGCGTGACACTTTCCGCCAAATCCGAATTTGCCAGTGCTGCCAGCGCCGGTTGGACCACCCGCCCGCCCTTGCTGCTCGAAATATTGGTCAGTGCCTTCTTCATCAACTCGCTTGAGAGCACCGGATGCTCGAACAACATTTGCAGCGCGTACCCCAACAAAATTTCCGACTGAAAATCCTGAGCGCCATACGCCGTAAATAAATAATGCAACTCGAGCGACAAACCAGGGGTTTTCTCTTTATCCAAATTTGAACGCAACCCCGTGCTCGGCGTGACCTGATACAAAAACACGTTCAACTGCGGTTTTTCATCGTTGCCCACCGCAATCCGGTCAGGCGAAACCGCCGTGATGATCGCATCGCCACCAATGCTGCTCGAAATGCCCCGAGCCACCAAGCCATTCTCGAGCAAGTTTTTTAAGACGGCAGTCACAGAAGCGATTGTCAGATGGTTACTCATGAAACCTCAAATCAAATCGTGAATTCCGACCCAGATCACCCAAGAAACAAGAACCAGCCTCGAGAAACCGGATTGAATGAGAGTATGCTATCACCGACTCAATTTTTTTCGTTTAAACGACACGCTTTTCTTGTACCAGACAGTAAAAACCAAGAATGAATAAAAACCTGCTCGAGATTTGAATTTAGGGTAAAATCAAGCCTTGCAGAACGTCATAAAGTAAAGCATTCATCATTTTATCGCTGAACAAGCTATGATTTAAGTTACAACCACTCAGGAGGAATGACCATGACCAAAAAAATGATTGGAATCGCATTGTTGGCTCTTTGCTTTGCAGCTTGCGCCCCCAGCAACAACGTCTCTCAAACCAAACCCACCCAAGTGATCGTGCTGCAATCCGTCGGCGTGCTCTCCACGGGGGTCAGCAGTAAAGTTGGCGGCATTGCCCGTATTAAAGAATTGTCCAACGGCGCAACCATCATCGAAGTTGAAATCACCAACCTGCCACCCGAAAAGCGCTCCGCAGGCTACATCCGTGTGGGATCATGCTCCAACCCTGGCGGAATTGCCGCAACCTTAAACGAACTCACCGCCGACAAAGCAGGCACGGGAATCTCGAGCACCAGTGTTGACACCTCGAAGATTCCGGTCAGTGCGTACATTAGCTTTCATCAACGCGGCGAGAAGGATACGGGCGGCGTGGGTGGAAGTGTGACCTGCGGGAATTTGTAAAATAATTGCTAGCGCTTCTCTCATCCCCAACCCTTCTCTCAACATCGAGAGAAGGGAGCTTTCTTGATTTCTCGAGTTAAACCAAACTCTTTTTGACCAGCAAATACCCAGGGCGTTGTTCAAACCCGCGATGCTCGAGGAACGTGTGCGTGTTGGTTTCCTCAGGGTGGCTGTGGGCTTCAATGCCTTCAAAGTTGTATTGCTGGCATACCTTAACCATCTTTGCCACAAATGCAGACCCAATGCCTTTAGATCGCGCTGATGTCCGAACGCCAAGAAATTCTAGGAACAATGTTGGATCATTTTTGAAACCTGCGACCCAAGATGCGCCAACTAGGTTTTGCTGATCGAATGCCAGCCAGAAACTCTTAGGGTTAAACCAGATCGAGCCAAATTCTCGTTGCAACATTTCGGGTGTGAATTGCTTGCTTGGTTCAGATTGATTCGCGGCAAAACGCAATTCGTTAATCAACTCGAGCAGTGCTGTGTTGTCAATTGGTTGCTCGAGTTCGGTTAAATTTTTGATTTCAGCTTGATTGGTGTGAACAAATG
>JANMUC010000224.1:0-2889 GCA_031391225.1 Deinococcales bacterium | reverse complement strand
CACAGCCTCGCGGATGCGACGGCGGACTTTGTTGCGAACCACGGCTTTACCCACTTTTTTAGACACCACGATTCCCACCACCACCTCGAGCCTTTTGGTTTTGATCCAGCGCAAACTCAGTAAATTGCTGCGTCCAGCTTTACCTTTGGCACGCACCCGCCTGAAACGCCAATCGCCGCTTAAGCTGGCATACGGCAATGGTTTGAAAGCCCTGACGGAATCAACACGAGCCTCGAGTGTGTTTTCTCGAGGCTCGGTCATGATGATCTCCAAATTCTCAGCGGACGGGTCTAAGACCAGTCCCTACGGGGCTTATTGGAAGTGTGGGCTGCTGACGGCAATGATCTTACGACCCTTTGCACGGCGGCGTGACAGCACTGCGCGACCCGTGGCGGTGCTCATACGAGCGCGGAATCCGTGGGTTTTAGCGCGTTTACGACGATTTGGTTGCCATGTACGTTTCATAGTGTGACCTCAGAACGCTCAGTCTCGAGCCAGTAATTTCCTGCCTCGAGTTGAGGCTAGCCTTGGAAATATAGCACAGCTTTATAAGACTGGCAACAGTACCCGAACGCTGGAGACTGGAAGCTCGAGTTTTCCGTTGGTTGCCGTGAACTTCTCGAGGGTCAAAACGTCTTGCCAGACACCCGTTTCGACCCCAGCAAGTTTCAGATCAAGTTCTAAGATTGTCACGCTGGCATCTCGAGTGGCGGCAACAATCGCAACGTCAGCATGTCCAGTTTCATTTGTGAAGGCTCGAGCAAAGGCAATCGTCTCATCTTGACTCGCCAACCAGACCAAGTTTCCAGCTTGAAGGGCACGGCTCGAGCGTCTGGCGCGAATCAGTTTCTTGACATCTTCGCGCAAGTTCTTATCCCAACGGTTTTCGTCCCAGATCATCGGGGCGCGGTTGAGTGGGTCGCCGCCGCCCATCATGCCGATTTCGTCGCCGTAATAGATTCCAGGCACGCCAGGGTACGCCAGCATCAATGCCAAGGCGGTACGGTGCTTGACGAGGTCGCCCTTTAAGCGCTCGAGCAACCTTGGAATGTCGTGCGAACCCACAAGATTGTAATGGCTCATCCGCATGGGTTGCGGCACGACACGGTAAGACTCGAGCAAAATACTCTCCAGTTCGGTAGTTGGAACGTTGACTGGACGATCAAAGATGCTCCAGCCTGAAAGCCAATCGGTGACGGGCAGCGCAAAGCCTTGGTAATTCATGACGCCGTCCTCGCCACCGCCAGCAAAATTGGCGTAATCGTTCGGTCCTTGCAGTGCAGCTTCTGCATCCCAGAATCGCTCGCCAAAGACCCAAGCTTCAGAATTCTCGAGCCTTGCGGCAGATTTGAGGCGTTTGTGAATTTCGAGGTTGCCATCGTCGCGCCCAGACGCACCCATCATGTGCGCCACGTCCAAACGCCAACCGTCCGCGCCAAACCGCAACCAAAAGCGCACTGGCGCAGTTTCATCCTCGAGAAAGTGCTCGAAGGTCATTTGTGACGCAAAATCGAGTTTGGGCAAGGTTGGTACGCCAAAGAACGCCTCGTACTTGCCACCTGCCAAAAACGTGTACATCTGACGCTGCAAACCGTCTTTCAGGGCGCTCTGAAAGGCTGGCAGCTTATCGCCAGTGTGGTTAAAAACACCGTCCAGAATGATTTTAAAATCCCGCGCATGAGCCGCCTCGAGCAACTCTTTTAAAGCACTTTCGCCACCCAAATGCGGGTCAATCTCGAGAAAGTTTTGAATGTCGTAACGGTGGTTGCTGGGGCTGGTGAAAATCGGGTTGAGGTAAATACCGTTGACACCCAGTTCCTCGAGGTAATCCAGGCGCTTGGTGATGCCTTGCAAATCGCCGCCAAAGTGCTCATAGACGTTTCCAGCACGGGTCGGCAGTTCGTTCCAAGCTTTTTTGACCACTGGTTTTTTGCCGTAGGTGTATTCCCCAGTTTGCACGTCGTTGCTGGGGTCACCGTTCTCGAAACGATCCGGAAAAATCTGGTAAAACACGCGATCCTCGAGCCAATCGGGACGGTGATGGTCGGCTAAAAATTGAAAATAATCCCTGAACGGTGGGTTGACACGCGTGACCCCACGACTCGAGAGTTGCAAGAAATCGGTGTCGGTCAAGACGTTAAAAATATACTTGGTGGTCAGCGCATGAAGCTCGAGCTTGCCTTCAAAATACTGAAATGACCCCACGGTTTTAAAATGCTTCATTGGGGTACGGTGCATCTCGCCGTACTTTAAGACCACCAACAGCACCTCTTTGGGCTTCAGGCTCGAGCGCAAACGCACCCGCACGGTCAGGGTATCGCCAAGGTTCGCCTCGGATTTTGAGGTATAAAACGGTGTCGCATCGTGATACAAATGATTCATACAACCTCCAAGAAAACTCGAGCTGCCCACGGGCAACAAAAAAATCAGACACGCTCTTCGGTTGAAGAGGTCGTGCCCGATTGGACAAGCGTTGCCTTTAAGTTGTGCCCAGATTTTTCTTGAACCGAGTGTACACCAAAAAACCCATTCTCGAGATGAGAACTGATTTTAGGCGCTCGAGATTGCGTTTTTGGAGATTTAAGATCGAAGCAGACGCGCCAGGTCTTTGTAAACTCGAGAGCGATGTCCGATCAGCCGTACTCGCATGACAACATCAGTTTCAAGGTCATACACAATACGGTAATCACCGACCCGCAATTTGTAAAAACCCTCAAAATTTCCTTCAAGTGATTCTGGTAAAACGTCATTCTCGAGAAACCACTTGAGCTTCTCAACAATTCGTTGTTTCAAACCCACCTCGAGATTCGCAAAATCTTTTTCTGCCATTGGTGACAAAAGTAAACGGAATCTCACCATTTAAAACCGTGTTTGACGGCTAAATCCTCG
>JANMUC010000199.1:0-2274 GCA_031391225.1 Deinococcales bacterium | reverse complement strand
CGACGTGATCGCCCAAACCGCCAACGTCTGCAAGTACATTCACCTGCCCGTGCAGAGCGGCAGCGACCGCGTGCTCAAACGCATGGGGCGCGAGTACACCCGTGAATTTTACCTCGAGCGAATCGCCAAAATTCGTTCGCTGATGCCCGATATTTTCTTGACCACCGATTTGATTGTCGGTTTCCCATCGGAAACCGAAGCCGATTTCCTCGAGACGTTGTCCTTGTACGAAGAAGTTGGTTTTGATAGTGCTTACACGTTTATTTACAGCGCCAGGGCTGGAACACCAAGTTATAAGCATTTTGACGACCAGCCCAAAGAAGTTAAAGGCGAGCGCTTGACCAGATTGATCGAACGGCAACGCCACTGGGCGCAAGTTAAAAACTCGAGTTTGATCGGCAAAGAAGTCGAGGTTTTGTTGCGCGGACCGGCGTACGAACCAAGCTTCATGGAAGGTCACACGCAGGCGCACCACCCCATTTTGCTGCCCGCCAGCGAAGCTCCGTTTCCAGGGTTGTACCGCGCCAGGATTGAACACGCCACGCCGCACATGGTCTTTGGCAAAGTCACCCAGACCATCCAAACCTCGAGCATCAGTCCTGGGCTGTACAGTTCACCTGTGATTCCCAGTGCGACCATGACATGAACTCGAGACAATTCCCAGCTATCGCCTTAGCCGTACTTTTTGCGGTGGGATGCTTTTATGCTGCCTTCGGCACGATCAGCGTTTTGGCAGGTGCTAAAATGGGCTATCAACTCTGGTGGCTCGAGCTTTTGATTGCAGCAGTCTGTGTCTGGCTGGGATTGCAATTGTTTTCTCGCATCGAAAACCGCCAAGATACTAACCCTCGAGCGGACAGGGGAGAGCGGGCGATCTGGCGTCTTGCCTACCGCAAAGGTTGGAAACTCAGCCTGGGGGAAATTCTTGCAGGCACGATGCTCGACGAGAGTTCCGCGCTTTCTGCGCTCAAATCACTCGAGGCAAAACACCAAGCCAAACTCGAGCCAGACGGTACTTGGACGCTGCTCGAAAAAGCTTAAAACGGTGGTTGCTCGAGTACCGATTTAAGACTGAGGTTGATAGGTTGCAGCCACTTTAAAGCAGTCTCGAGCACCAAATCATGACCTTGCTCGAGTGCGGTTAAATCGTCGGTCACACGGTAATCAGGCTCAATTTTTTCGGGAATGGATTCGCCGTCTGCAAAAAGGTTTTTGACGGCTGCCAGACGCAATTCGCTTTGATCAAGCAGTTGCAACGGCGCGAGTGCGGTTTGGCACAAGCCGTAACTCGGTTCTCCAACAAAACGCGCCAGTTGCTCACGCTGCAAGATCAATGCCATCAATTCGGCGGCGCTGACGGTGCTTGAGTTGGTCAGCACGATCAAATTGCCTTTAAAGACCGTTGGTTTTGGCAGCGCGTATCTCGAGGTTTTGTTACCAATGATAGCTTCAATTCCGCCGTTTTTCAGGCTGTACAATTGCGTCGCACCCCTCGAACGCAACTGCATTGCAGCACCGTCATGAAAGGCGCTTAAGGTTAAAAGCATCTCCTCGAGCAGCCCGCCAGTGTTGAAACGCAAGTCCATTACGAGCGAATTTGCGCCGCTCGAGACAAGTTTGGCAAGCTGCTCGTGAACTCGAACGGCAGTGCCAGACAGGCGAAACGATGGAATGCGAAGATAGCCAATTTTCGGTTTTGGAACATTCGATTCTGGAAACGCCAGATTGGTCAGCCAACCCAATGCTGGTGACATGCTCTTGACAAATTTCACGCCGCGACGCTCGAGGTTGATGGTGATTGGCGTGTTGTCAGAAAACTCGAGTTTTTTGGTCCAGGCTTGATTGTTGCGGCTGATGTTTTTGATGACATCGCCGACCATGACCCTGGCGTTGTCGGCTGGGCTGTTATCGAGCACGCGGTAGACCAAGTTTTGCCGCAATTCGATGCCAATCCCAAATCGCGCATCGTTTAAGGTGTCACCTCGAGCCTCGCTTCGCTTTTGAACGGCTTGTTCTGGATTCAGAAACCTTGAGGTTTTGTCGGGAAGCGCTTTTGCAATTTTACCGAGTTCGTCATGAATTTTACTGGTCGGACAGTTGGAATACTCGCCGCAGACGTTTGCGAGGGCAATTTCGAGTTGTGAGTTGATGGCTTTCAGATCAAGTTTTTCGGGTTCGACATAATAATTTTCGAGATAACCCAAAAACTGAGCCGCCAAATCTGAAGCTGGACTGGCAAACGCTCGAGTCACCCCGAGCCAAAAAAGTAAAAAG
>JANMUC010000220.1:0-1912 GCA_031391225.1 Deinococcales bacterium | reverse complement strand
TTTGGATTGCGCTGCCAGAGCGCCCAATGGGACTCTCGAGCGTCGATAAAGTTGCTGCCAATGCCAACATTTACCCCAGACGCACGGCATTAACCGAGTTTAGCGGCAATGTTTCGCACTCAAACGATAACCGTGGTTTGGATGTGGACAACGGACCGAATCCAAATTCCACACCAAAACCCATGCAGGGCGAAACCACTTATTACGAAGCTCGAGTCAATCCTGTACCACCTGGCAAAGATGCCAACGGTAACTACCTGCCCGATTCTGCTGTGGTGGAAAATCTAATCAGCAATTTTACGGCATATAAGAACCGTGAGCGCGGCGTCTGGTTGCGCGGTGGGCACTTGCATCTGAAAAACGCATTGCTGGCGGACAACGCGATTGGTGCGACGTTCGCATCCAATGAGACAATGGTCGAAAACTCCGTGATGATTGGCGAAAGTGCCAACATGGGTCAAAAAGCTTATTCGACTCAACCTATGGGACTGGATGGTCGCAGCTTGCCGCGCCCTTGGGAGGCAGATTTCCCAATTCGTGGTTTTGAATTTTATGATGGCAAAGTTGGTGCAATGAACACGACCTTCGCCAATTTTGAACCCAATGCCCAACGTGGCGCGAGCGGTCTGAGTTACTTGCGGTTCACGGCTTTTGACATTGATGCTAACAATTTCTCGAGCAACCTGACGTTTAACAAAGCCAACGAGGTTTTCTTTGAAGACCACGCCGTGCCAACCACGCCAACCAGCGACGATGGCTCGGACGGTTATCGAGCAGCCGTGTTTAACGACTCTGACGGGAAATTGACGGGCACAGCAGGGGCAAGTATCGTGGTCAACAACCCGTTTATTTTGGACGGTTGCACTGCCAAGCCCGTCTGGAACGCCAGCATCTGCAACCTCGAGTACGGACGGTTTTACTTTAATAACCTAGACCCCAGCGCTGCCGAACTTAGCCCAGTCAGCATGACCCGCAATGACGGCGCAAAACCAGTCCATCAAATGTGGGGCGTGCCTAACGATGCTGCCAATGAAAACTTTCAAACCACCATCATCAATAAACGCAATTACAGCCTTGCACCAAACGGCGCGATGCCAGGTCACTCGAGGATCGAATTCAGGGATCGCAAAGCTGGCGATTGGTTGCTGGTCAGTACTCCTTGGACTGGCACGCTAAAGATTTACCGCGATTACTGGATTGACAACCGCAATCTGCTGACCGCCGCGACCAGCCTTGCTGACCTCAACACCTCGACCGGCGACAAGTACTTGCTCGAGAACGGCACATTAACCCTTAAATTCCAGATCAAAGCCGCTCGAGATTGGGCAGTGTTGGACGTTTGCCAAACCGATCTGTGCAAGTAACGATCCCTGCCCATGCGTAAAACCTAGACAATTCCTCTAGATTGACAGGTACAGTAAGAACATGCCTGTCTTTACATCTGGAAACATCAACTTGACTTATACACTCGAGGGAAACCTTGAAGCCCTGGAAACGGTGATTTTACTGCACGGCGAACTCGCCGACTCGAGCAGTTGGGTTCATACCGTCAAAGCGTTGGAGGGCACCTACCGAATTTTAAGTTACAACCGTTTACCACAAATCGGTATGAACCTTGAGAATCATCTCGAGGAACTGATTGCACTCCTTCAGGAACTCAAACTAGAGCAGTACCATGTGGTTGGTCATTCCGGCGGTGGCATTCTGGCGTATCGTCTGGCTGCCAAATTTCCAACGCGCATTCTCAGTCTGACCCTGGCAGATTCGCTTGGCAGGTTGGACGCGGTGCTCGAGATTAAAATTCGTAGTGTGCTCGAGGCACTCAATGTTGGCGGCAGCGCTTTGGCGTTCATGGTGGCGATGCCCTGGCTTTGGGGCGCACATTACCTCGAGTATTCACGGGATCACTTTG
>JANMUC010000196.1:0-1996 GCA_031391225.1 Deinococcales bacterium | reverse complement strand
TCCGAAGTCGGCGTGGCAGGGGCGAACCTCGTCAAACTGCTCTCGAGCGAATACCAAGTCAAAGCGATTCTTCACCCCGCCCGTGACCCATTAAGTGTACTCGAGCAAGTCAAAGCCGCTCGAGCCAATGGGGATTTTATCGTTTACGCCAGCACCAGCCGTCACCGCATGATCGAATCTGGACGGGAACTGGCGAAGGTCGCGCAACCAGACCTTCACCTTGCCCTGTGGAACGCCTACACGGTCGCTGACGTGCCAGCACCCGCACTTTTGACCTATGGCTACCGCCCCGAAGCGCTGGCGGCTTTAATGCGGGTTTTACGCGGTGAAACTCGAGCGACTGGGGTTGCGCCGGTGAAATTGGGGTAAGTCTTGCTTACTCGAAAGTGGTGTTATTTTGAGTTTGTTGAAGTAAATTGCTAATTATCTCTTTAAAATCCAGAAGTTTGGAAGCTTTTATGACGTATCCAAGGTGAATTGGTATTTGAGACTCAACCCCAACAGAGGGCTGAGTCGGTGATTTTTCAACTGTAATTTTACCACCCACAGTAATTTGACCAGCAACTATGTCTTGAGGACCCGCATATAGTAAACCCATTAGTGATGCGTGGTTTCCTTGCCTTGTCTGTGACTCATGTTTCAGTCTCAAAGTTGAACCTGGTTTGAATAAGAATACTGGCGATCCGCTTGAACCACCAAAGCAAGCAGCATCAATGACAAATTCTGGTTTTCCATTGTAGTCGTATAGCGGATGCGTAGCAGTAATGCCTTTTCGTGCCAGTGGTAGATTGTTGTGTTTGTCCCATAAACCTATTGGATATCCGATCATCACAATATCTTCGATTGCATCAATTTGTTCGAGATTCTGGCTACTGATAATTGATACTTCATCTGTGAAAATAGTGAAGAGTTTAACTCCTTGTTTTGCTGCTAATTGTCTTATTGGGTTAAACGGTAGTATGCACAGATCAATTTCTGGGTCAGGATGAAAAATCCAATTGAATTCAGGAGCTTGTAATTCAACTGAAAATGTATCGCCAATCATTGGTTTGTTGTTATCATCCATTTTAGTAAAGCGTAGTTTCCAGTTGGTGGTGTCATCTACAACATGTCGGCAGGTTGCCACTAAAGAAATAGGCTTACCCTCGACTTCGAGTTCAAACAAGAAAGCAGTTCCTATACTAAAAACCTCTTCAAAAGTACCTGCTTCAATGCGAACTGTGTTAAAGAGAAGTGATTCCGCAAAGCCTAGCTGCGCTGTAGGTCTTTCCATTTTGATATTCTAAGCCTTATCTGCCTTATTTTTTCCGAAACCACTAGAATCAGACCTTATCCAAGCTTTGGCATCTTTTGCGTGCAAATCACTTTCCCCCAACCCAATGCTCGAGAATTGTGCCAACGGGTCAGACAACCAGCGTTGCTCGAGGTCTTGTTCGAGGAATTTCTCGAGGGTTAAACCTTGTTCTTGAGCAGCTTTTTGGAGTTCCTGCTCGAGTTGTGGCTTGAGGTTCAAGACCAGGGTCATGCTTGCAGTTTATCACGCCCAATTTTTGCCTTCAGTGACTAGAATCTCGAGTTCAGCTTACTTATGAATGTCCCATGCCAGATTTGCGACAAGATGGCAATGGTCACACTTGAAATGAACTAGTGAATGAAGTGCTGTCTCGAGATACCAGGGGTTTTTGCAAGACGGGCAGAGGTGTTTTTTCTCAGCCAATAAATTTCTTGCCTGAGCACGGTACAAGTAGTAGAAAAACGGTCTACCGACAAGTTTCTCGAGAGTTTGACAATGCTCTCTTCCAGATTTTGACAGGCTGCTTTGAACGTCCGAAATCTGCCGGGTGGCGACTTTTTCTAATGTGCTGCAATTCATTTGAAGTCCGTCACACGCTTGATAGTCAGATTGCCAAGAAATGAGTTCGTTGTATTCTTCGCTTGGCATCGTTGGGAATTTGTAAAGTGGCACTGGATTAAAGCAATCGAGGCAACGCACGGG
>JANMUC010000204.1:0-12622 GCA_031391225.1 Deinococcales bacterium | reverse complement strand
TATTTTACGACGCAAACCCTCAGACGCAAAATGGTTCAAACCCCAATGCAAGTTCGCTCGAGAATCAGTCTCAAAGCTGCTCGAGTTGGTCGTCATCAAGAAAATTTGACGGCGATTAATCGGTTCAATAGGTCGGCAGGTAAAACAGCAGGTCAAGCGACGGTGGCTTGATGCCCTGGGTGCGCAGAAGTACAGCAATTTGGGCTGTATGGCGCATCTCGTGAATCATGACGTGCCACAGCAGACCGTCCAGCGCATAGCGTTCTGTTGGCGAATCCTCCACGATTCGTTTTAAATCTTCATCGGTCAGTGCAGCAAGATATGTCAGGGTCCTTTGCTGCACCGCCCGCCAGTACTCCAGCAGCAGTCCAAGCTCGATACTCGAGGCGTCTTCGGTGCCTTTTAAGGCAGGAAACGAATTTTCGACTGGCTCGTCCCCCAAGATGGTGTAGTGAAGCCAGCCGTCCTCGACAGACGCAGTGTGAAACACCAAGTCCTTGATGCAGCGAAATCGCTCACCTTTCAGCAGTGGGAGCGATAAAACCTCATCGGGCAGACCCTCGAGCGTGCTCCACAAATCCCGACGTGCGCGAACAAGGTAATCGTACGTTTCGGGAATATTCATTGGGCACTCCTTGAGGGTACATTTCCAGCAATTTAAACTTGAACCGTGACTTGATTTCAAACATGAGCATAACTGGTGTAGAAGATTCTGTCAAAAACTAAATTTACATCGGACTTCCCCTTAATAATCCTGCTCGAGCGTCCCAAAATTCCTCAACTGCGCTTGGTTCTTTCCAACCGCGTTAAACTGCTACATGCTTGTCGATATCACCACAACCTCACTCGAGATGAACGACCAATCGGAATTCAAACCCTCATCCCGTGAAATCCCCAACCTCGAGATCAAACGCGCTGAAATAGCGCTGCCCGAACTGAATCGTTTCTTGTACACGGCTGTGGGTGGTGATTACTTTTGGATCGATCGGCTGCCGTGGACGTACTCCCAATGGGAAATTTGGCTCAACCGTCCCGAACTCGAGACTTGGCTGGCGTACCTCAGCGGCACGGTGGCGGGTTATTTTGAACTCGAGCGGCAAGGCGACAGCGTCGAGATTTCAATTTTTGGTTTAATTCCCAAATTCACTGGCTTGGGCATTGGCGGTGTGCTGCTTTCACGCTGCATCGCCAGGGCTTGGGAGTTGCAACCAACTCGAGTTTGGGTTCATACGTGCAGTTTGGACGGTGCTCAAGCGCTCTCAAATTATCAAGCTCGAGGGTTTAAAGTCTTTGCCCAAAAAACCCAAAGCGAGAACGTGCCCGATCAATCCCCTGGCGCTTGGCTTGGCGCTCGTTGAGGCAACCAATTTTGAGCGGTCAATCCAAGCTCGAGTGGTGAACTTAACTGCCAGTCGCCTAACACTTTTTAATCTGAAAGTGGGTTCTCGAGCCATCAACCTTTGGTCTTCAGTTCATGGCTTTGGGTTCAATCCTTGCGTGCCTCTCATGGTTGCTGGTTAGGCTTAAAGTCTCATGTTTGCCCGCCGACTTCCCTTCTACCTACTGCGCGAATTTGTCCCACTGTATTTGGTCGGATTGGTCACGATTTTGACGCTTTTGATGATCGATTTTTTTGCCTTTCTGGCGGCATCTTTTATCAATTACCATACTTCAATCGATGTCATGTTTCGGGCGCTGCTCGACCGAATGCCGTTCTTTTTGTCGTACATGATCGCGCCCAGCCTGGCGTTTGCGGTGCTGGTCGGTTTGGGACGCCTCGCCAAAGATTCGGAACTGAAAGCGGTGTACTCGAGCGGCGTGCGTCCAATCACGCTGCTTGCCCCAATACTGCTGGTCGGCGCGTTGGCAACGGGTTTAAGTTGGGTCAACGAGAACATCTGGCGTCCAGTTGCCGATCAACGCTTCAAAACCTCGTATTATGCCATCTGGCATTCAGAGCCACCAAGGGTTCAAGCGCTTAAGTCTTACGCCTCCGAAGACGAAGGCACGTTGTATCACGCGGGTTCGATTCTGCCTGACAAGGACAACAAGCAACTTGCCGAACTGTCTGGGGTCATGATCACCACCCCCCAAGGCATTTACACCGCCACCCGAGGGCGCTGGGACGCAAACGCCAAAACTTGGGAGTTGTACAACGTTTATCACACCACCGACGCCGAAACCCAAGCGGTCAGCGACCCTGAAGTACGCCGAGTCTTTGCGTTTACCCTGCCCGTCGAACCAGACCTTGTGCCACCCGAAGCCCTGCCACTGCCCGATTTGATCGCTCGAGCCTCGAGTAAAGTCTTGTCGCAATCCGAGCGCTACGATGCGCAGTTTAAGCTTCACAGGCGTTTTTCTGACCCGCTTGCGGCAATGCTGATGGCAATTGTCGGCGGCGCGTTGGGTTTGACCATTTCCAACCGCGCCTGGGGTTTTGCGGGTACCATTGGCTTGATTGCCGTGTACTGGGGCTTGTGGCAAATTGGTTTTAACCTCGCCTCGGCGCAAGCGCTTTCCGCACCTTTGGCGGCTTGGTTGCCCAGTGCAATCTTTGGGATTGGCGCACTCTTTGGTCTGCGGAGGCTGCTATGAACACCCCTCATGTCAGCACCCCGACCGTGCCACCCGTCAAACTCGAGCGCACCCGTCCCAGAATCACGTTGCTCGACCTGTACATTGTCGGTGAGGTCTTGCCGATGCTGGCGGGCGGTTTGCTGATCGTGATTGTGACACTGGTGATGGGCGCATTGTTTGAACGCATCGGGGCGTTTCTCGCCAAGGGTGCAAACCCCTTGCTGGTCGCTCAATACCTGGCGTTCAGGTTGCCTGAAATGCTGTCATTAGGCTTGCCAATTGCCCTTTTGTTCGCTGTTTTAATGAGCCTCTCGAGGCTAACCCAAGATTCGGAACTCAAAGCCGCCGTGGTGGCTGGCATCTCCCCGACGCGTTTGACGATGCCCGTGTTGATCATTGGCGCGGTGGTTGCGCTTCTGGCGTTCATCAACGCCGAAACCCTGCAACCCAGAGGCATCGAAAACGCCAGCCGCGTCTTGCGGGACATCATCATCTCAAATCCGCGCGTGGCGTTTACGGGCGGGCAATTTTTTAAAGACGCCCAAAACCAAGTGATTTACATTCCAGACGGTGGCTTAAAACCAGGTGGCATCCTCGAGAACATCACGATCATGCAAGGCTCTGAAGGGCAAGTACCGATATCAATCATGAAAGCCCCGCACGGTAAAATTTTGCCCGATCAGGGGGCTATCGAACTGACTGACGGCTCAAGAATCACCTACCGCTCCGGCGACGCCCGTCCTGTGATGATTTCACATTTTGGACGCGCCATCATTCCAATCAAAGACTTGCAGCAGGGCGCAAATTTGTCACAAAAACCGATTGACCTGCCCTTACCAACGCTGCTTGAGCGCATCAAAAGTTATCAAAGCCAAGGCTTTAGGATTAACGGCGAACTGACCGCGCTCAATCAGAAATTTGCCAAACCGCTAGCCTCAGTGGCATTTGCCTTGTTTGGCATTGCCCTGTCGCTGTATACGTTGCGCAGCAACCAAAGCCTGGGTTTTGTTGGTGTAATGTTTTTGACGTTTTTTTATTACGCCACTTGGACTGTTTTTAACGTTATGGGCGAAAGCGGTGCGATTCCCGCCGTGATTGCCGCCTGGACACCCGACCTGCTGTACGCTGGAGCAGGTGTCGCCCTTCTTGCACTGGCACGGCGACGTTAAAGCATGAAGTTGAACGAACAAGACCTCAACACCATGATGATGCTCGAGATACCCCAAATACGTGAGAACAATGGCGCAAATAGTGTTGTCCACGAGAAAAATTGCGATTTGAGCGAACAGGTGAACTTAAAAACCCTCCTCTCTAAACATCAATTTTGGCAAAAATTACGTAGGGGTGCTGCTTGCGATCCCGCCCGAAGGTGCGTCTTGGGATTAAGAAACTGCGCCCTGCTTTTGCTGGCAATCATCTGTTTTTCAAGTCCCGCCTTCGCCAAGAAAATCGAAATCTTGCAAGCCGAAAGGCTCGAGCTTCGCAACGTCACCACCCCTGATGGCAAAGTCGAAGAGTACGTGATTATCACTGGAAAACCCGCAATTGTGCGCATCGACAAGGACGAACTCGAGGCGAACCGAATCGAATTTAACAAAACGCGGCGCAAACTCTACATTGTCGGGCAGGGCGTGTTGCGCGGCGAAAAGGAAACCATCGCGGGCAATGATTTTGTCGTGGACACTTCCGACAATTCGCTCGAGGGTGTCGATGTTTTGATTGCCACCAGCGACATTGACGTGGTCGGCATCAGCGTCGAACGTCTTCCTGGGCAACTCGAGGTCAAAAGCGGTTATTTCTCGCCGTGCTCGAGGTGCGGCAAGGTGGGTGACGCTTACGGTTTTAAAGCGGGCAGTTTGACGCTGTTTCCAGGCGACCGTCTAATCGCTCGAGATGTCACGATTTTGGTGGCGGGCGAACCGATTTTGTACTTGCCGATCATGGTGGTCTTGCTGTCCGAACCGAGCCGTCAACCGCGTTGGGTCTTTAGAATTGGCGATTTTAGTGTGGGCGGCGGTGGTAATGCCAGCACCGATACCAGTTTGCCCAATGTCGAGCTGGATTTGCCGTTCACCACAGGCGATTTTGGACTTGGCTTTACCCTGCTGCGTTATTACGGCAACCGAAATCCTGCCTTTGGGATTGGAGTGGATTGGACTTTATTTGATTTGTTCGGCGGCATCAACAAATCCAGGGTTTTCTTTCTGGCATTACCGCCACCCGTCGGCAGTACGTTGGGCGCACCGTTGGCGTACAGGCTCGAGTCTGCCGGTTCGTTTGACATCACCCCAGGGGCGGACCCAGAAGACGCCCTGCCCAGTGTCAGGTATACATTTAGCCTCTCGAGGGTGGATGAAGGCATTACCCGCAGCGAAGATTTGCGGGGCTTGACTGGTCCGCAACGTCGTACCGATTTTGGCACGAAGTTCAATTTGGACACCACTTTTTACGCCATCGAACTCGAAATCTCGAGTTACTTTCTGAACCGCGATCTGAACCCTGTGAACGTTGATCCGCTCAAACCAATCTTTCCGAACTCGAGTTTCGTTCCTGGCAACACCTTGTTCTTTCCAGAGTTACGGTTTACCGCCAAAGATTCGTTGCTGCCCAAGTTTTATGGTCTGAGCGCCCAAAACTTTTCCGTGACGCTTGGCATGATTACCGCGCCGTACAACCGCATCAACCGCAGCGCCCGTTACGTCGCAGACCCACTGACAGGTTTGGTGACAGCAGGCAAACTCGACATCAAATACGGGATCGGGCTGACCCTTAACCCTTGGGAAGGAGGAACGTTAAGCTCGAGTTTTCGGTTTGAAGGTCGCTATTACACGACCCAAAACCCAAATGGCACCTCGGACAGCGAAAAATTAAATCCCACCGGTGAATTTGAACGCAGCGTCGATTACCAGTTCACCACCAGGTTCTCGCAAAGTATTTTTAAGGACGTGGCTCGAGTTGACTTTAGCGCCGATTACAGCGAAACCACTGGCGAGAGTCCGTTCGGTTTTGACAGCGTTTCCGTCCGTGAAGCCACACTGCGCTCGAGTTTGGGGTTAACCATTACCCCTGCCACTTGGCTCTCGTTCACTGCTTCACAAAGCCTGAGTGTCACCGCAACCAGAGCACCCAAGTTGGATGCCGCGCAGTTTAGTCTCAATTTCACGCCAAGTTTTGGCAACTTAAGCCTGAGCGCCACGCACAACCTCGAGACGGGTATTTTGCAATCTTGGAACATTGGCGGCGGCATCAACACGCCGTTTGGCATTACGTTTCGCTTTTCGACTGGGCAGTTCATCAACCCCGCAACGGGTGGCTTGTTTTACCTTTTTTCACCGTTGCAACTCAGCCTTAATTATTCTGGCGACGGCGGCAAATTATCCTCTTCGCTCAGTATCAGTCATGACCTCAACCCCGACGGGGTGGTGCAAAATATTGGTTTCACCTTTGGTTACCGCTTTGGTGATACCGAAAACCCGTACACTTTTAGTCTCATTCAGAACCTGACACCGCCGCAAACCGTGACTGGTGTTGATGGCAAAAATGCCTTCTCGGTTTTACGCGGTTCGACCCGTTTTACTTGGCGCGGTTTGAGCATCAGTTTTGACAACAATTTTGATTTCAGACCGTGGGAATACTCACTCATAAATCGTCCAACTACCAGCACCTCGAGTTCTGGCAGAATCCCACCTTCAACCACAACCCTCAGCATTTCAGGCGATGCGCCATTCACTTGGAATCTCAACTTTACGAGCAACATTGATTTGGCAACCTTTACGTTTTACGAACCCCGTCTGCTCGGCAACCTGACCACCCAAAATCCAGGCTCGAGCTTTGACCTGACCTTGGGTTTTCAACTCCGGTTGCCCGACACCGCCCAAACCGATTTTCGATTTTCGAGCTTGAGTTTGCAATTTGGTTGGGATGTCGTTCCTGGGTTTAGTATTTCCAGTTCGATCAGTTATTCCAGAAATGTGATCGGCGGCATTTTCTTTGATACCTTCAACTTAAATCCTGTGGCGTTCACGGCAGCTTTTGCCTCCGAAGGCTCGAGCAAACCCGATGTGTTTTTCAGCGTGGTTTTAAAAGGCACCTATGTCTTTGATGACGACCCTAAGTTCAGTGGGATTCCAAATTTTACTGGGACTGGCAGCCCATACCGCACCACTTGGCGACCCGTTTTTATCCTGACGTTTGACTTGTGTTGCTATACCTTGCGTTTTACGTTTGACAGCACCCCAGAAAAAGGCGCGAGTTTTACGTTTAGTTTTATTCTGCCTTTTGGCGGCGAGCAAAAAGCGATTGTCAGTGATCCCGATGGTTTGCGTTTTCCGATTTTGCCTTTTATCAATCCCATCAAATAAGGAGGGTGATATGCGAAGAATACATTTGATACCCTTGATCCTTGCGATCTCGAGTTGCACCGGTTCGTTCGAGGACAGCGGCACACCCGTGCGTTTGGTGCTCAGCGTCAATCCAGATTTAATCAAAAATATTCCCTGTCCTGGTCAACAATTAACCGTGCCCAAAGAGCCAGGTTTGGTGCTTTTAGACCCAAATCGTTTTTCAACCTCGAGCAATCAAGTCAATTCTTGCGGAGCATTTTTTGACTTAAAAGGAGTCGGCTTTGATGTCGTTAATGGTGCTGAAACAATAGGTTCACCCAGCGTTTTTGTCAGCGTTCCCAGCCTGTCGGTGGTAAAGCAATTGACCTATTTTCACTCGGCAAACAATACCGTACAAGACCCAAACAGACTGACGCAAAAACGTGAGTTTAAGTACACGCCAATAGACAATACCGATGATCCAGCTTTTTGCCCCACGCAATTGTCGGTCAGTCGAGACAATAGATTTCTAGCTGTTTTGGACAACCCAAACGATATTTCCAAACTTTGCGGTGATAACACCACAAGAGTACCGCGCGTTGTTATTTTTAATATTGCAGATGGTAGTATTTTTAAAAGAATCGATATTGCAAAAGTTAATCTTTTTATTGAACCTTCAAGTAAAGAAATATCTATCTCGGTTTTAAACAATCGATTGTATGTTCTTGGTGAATTTGCGACCAGATATAAAATCTCGAGCTTCAACTTACTTGTCACAGACCCGAATGTCGATGCCATCACATCTGACGGTGCAAGATTACCACCAACATTCTCGAGTTTTCCGACCAACAATCCAAGAGTTGATCTGAGCATCGTTCAAAATGGTTTGCTGGCAAGTTTATCCAATGACAACACCGGACAGGTCTTCCCGGTTGTTGAAGATTTAACTCAAAAAACCATTGTCTTTGGTGACGAACGACTGGCTGGGAGTTTAGCCGCCGACTTACCCATTGGAAAAGTTACAACCATTCGTTCCAACGCTTTCAGTTCTTCGATTGCGTCCAATTTTACGTTGTATTTGCGTCCAAACACTATTTTATTCCAACGAAATACCCAATTTGCCGCACAAACCATAAGTTCGCCAATTGACGCGACCTTTCCAGCCGACAACACGATCTGGGTGTTGAACACCACTCGTCTGTTTAAAGCTGACACTCGAGATTTCCCCGAAAAACCCCAGTTCGATGCGGGGATCGACTTGAGCGACTTAAATCCGGGCAATCTGGTCTGGGTCTTGGACGAAAACTAAAATAAAGCTGGAACGCAATGCGTTCCAGCTTTATTTTTAAGAACTAAAACGAATGCGAAGAACTCGAGATGTAACCAGGCGTTGCCAAAACTTCAATTTGCACCGCTTCAATACTGACAACTCGAGCGACCTTGATTGGGTTGCCCAGTTCAATCTGAACCAAATTCCAACCCGCCTCGAGGCTGACATCAAAACCACGATCGGCTTTGATGCGGGTTTTGGCATCGCTGTAGACAATCACAATGCTGCCGCGTCCTTTGGTGACAAAACTCTCGAACAGGGTATCGCCGCTCGAGAAACTTTTTTCGTTGTTTGCGTCCAAATACGCACGAATGACGGTGCGGGCAATGTGGGCGCTGCCGGCGATGTTGATTTTACCGATCAATCCGGGCCAGTCGAGCAGGTCTTGAACCAAATTTTGCAGGGCGCTGGCTGGAGGTGCAGTATCGCTAACGCTCAGGTTGTACGCACCGTTGCTGATGGGGGTGCTCGAGATTTCCTTGCTGGGATTTCCGCTGCGATCGGTTAAAAACACACCGATTCGCAAATTGGCAGGCAAAGCATTTTGGGATTTTACAGTACCCGAAACAGTTAAAGGCGCAGCCAGGGACAGGCTCGAGATCAATATGCTCGAGAGGACGATCAAGATTTTTGAACCAAACTTCCACACGTTCATTGTGGTTCATCCGAACGATCCCTACAAGTTGTCTCGAGGGTCGGATGCCTCCAAGCAAAGACTAGCACCAAAATCAAGAATTGCCTGTGTGATTCAAGGTTGTCTAAATACTGCATGAGAAATTTCAGGTTTGGTTCAAGCTTGCGATAACTTCGAGTGCCAGCCGAATAGCACGGGTTTGAAACTCGTGCGGCACGAAGGCTTGATGTTGCTCGAGTGCCAGGGTTTCATCGGCAGGCAGGTGGATAAAGCCTGCTGGAATGTTCGGACGCAATGCTCGAGCCAAGAACATGACCTGATTGCACAAATAGGTTCCGGCGCTGTCAGAAACATAGGCTGGGATTTTGGCTTCGCGCCAAACCTTCAAGATTTCAGGAATCGGCAAACTCGAGAACAAGGCGTCATTCTCGCCCTCGAGTACCCGTTCACCGAGCCGAGTGATGCCAGCATTATCGGGAATACGGTACTCGAGGACATTGAGCGCCACCCGCTCGAGTGCAATCTGAGGGCGACCCGCTGCCAGTCCAAGCATCAATACCGCGTCAGGCTCGAGTTCTACTAAGGTTTCCGAAAGGATTTTCGGTGCTTTGATGCCGTCCACAGGCAATACTTTGCCAACAACTTGCGCGTCACCGATTTTGCAATCATGCAAGGCGATGGCGATGGCTTCAGACGGATTGCTCGCAAAACCCGCGAAAGCTTCAAATCCCGTCAGCAAAATTGTTTTCACGAACCCTTAAATGCTTCAATCACGATATGATCGCCCTCGAGCTTGGCAAGTTCGGCGGTATCACCCTCGCGGGCTTGCATTCCCTTGATGCTCGAGCTGTCGCTGGCTCGAGCGATGGCTTGCCCAATTCGTATTTGCGGGCTGGCTATTTTTTGCGCCCAAATGATTGCATCTTTGCGCCCTGTCGCGCCAGCGTGCGCCAAGCCGCGCAAGGTTCCGACCACAATAATGTCGCCGCCCGCCACCAATTCCACGCCAGAGTTGACATCGCCCAGCACAATCACGCTGCCTGGGGTTTCTTTACGCGTGCCAGATCGTAACGTTCTGGCGATGATTTCGGTGCGACCACTGGAAGGCACTTCGTTGACTTGTGCCACCACCGTTTCAATCGTGGCAGGTGTTTGAGTTGAACCTCGAGGCGGACGGAAGCTCGAGAGCACCCCACCTGCGCTCAGGATGGCACTCATGACTGCTTGCACCACATCGCCGGCAATGACACCGCCAAGCTCGAGTTCAACCCGTTCTGACAAGAGTTGAGCGCGAGATTCGAGCGCACTCGAGACGCTGTCTTTGGTATCAATCGGCTCGAGCAAAATGCTCAAACCCCCACTGGTGCCGCGCAGTTTCATAATTGGTTTTACCATGCAAGGCGCGGGTTTGGTGTACCAGATTGACATGAAGCTCTAAGTTTGGATGGAGTACAACCCAAAACTTTAGCGAATGACACGACCTTGCTTATCAAGTTTGATGTTCCAATATGCCGCCATCACTTTTTTCACGGCAGGCAGTGCCACGCCCGAACCTTCGACACCGTTCTCAAAAAAGGCGACCACAACTAAATTTGGGTTTTCAAAAGGACCATAACCCATATACCAGGCATGGTCACGGTTGCGCCCCTGAGATGTTTGTGCCGTACCAGTTTTGCCACCAGTCACAATTGGAAAGACATTCGCGCCCAAGACTTCTTTGGCAGTGCCAATTCGGGTAGTCATCAACATACCTTCTTTCAAGAGCGACCAATATTTGCCAGAAATTTGGGTCATCGGTTTTGGCGGTACAAGTTTGTTATCAATGGCTTTAATCACCGTCAACTCTGGGCGTTTGCCATTGTTGACGATGGTTGCTAACATTCTGGCAATTTGCAAAGGGCTTGCCCGAAGGCGTTGCCCAATCGAATAATTGAGCGGCACACCATTGTCCCAAGTTTTGCTGGCTTTTTCAAAAGCGACTGTTGGAACTTCATCAAACTTTTCGCCCAACAATTCAATACCACTCGACTGACCAAAACCAAAGTCTTTCGCACGCTCGGCAATATCGTTAACAAAACGTTCTGAACCGTAACTCACCGCCGATTGGTAGTACCAAGTGTTACAAGAGTTCGCAATTGCCGCTCGAGCGTCCATCACACCCATGTTCCGATCCCGATTCCAATTGCGCCACGGACGACCACCATAAAACCAACTGCTGTAACACTGAAATGACCGATTTCCAAAACCATTCTCGAGCAACATGCTGGCAGTGACCAATTTGAAAGTTGAACCTGGATACCAGACGTTAACCATGCGGTTAAACATCGGTTGGTATTTGGTGTCCAGTTGGGCTTTTACACCCTCTTTGGCTGTGGGTTTTACCGAAAACCAATTTGGATCGTATTTGGGTCCAACCGCAAATGCCAAAACCTGCCCGGTTTTTGGATTTAAGGCAACAATCGCTCCCCTGGCAGATTCGACCAAAGGGATGCCGTTTCTTTTGTTCAGGCGGTTAATGGTTTCTTTGGCTTCCAAAATTGCTTGTTCGGCGGCACGTTGCAATTTGGGAATAATGCTGAGGGTTACAGTCTTGCCTTGCACGGCTTCTTGAACCACCCGCTCCGAAACAATCCGACGTGCGGCATCGACCTCAACGTTCTTCAAACCATCTTTTCCGCGCAAAATGTTGTCCAATCCAAACTCCAGACCTGCTTTGGGCAAAATATCGGTGAGTGCCGCGCCAGCTTCAACATCTTTGGCGCTGGCTTGTGACATGTAACCCAATAAATTTCCTGCCATTGCACCTAAGTACACCCGTTCGACGCGCTTGCGAACTTCAATCACTTTTTCTTGCCCCGCCAGCCATTCTTGCAGCGGAATAATATTATCTTGTGGTACATCTTTGGTTAAAATCGCAGGCTCGAATTTGTTGGTGACTGTTGGAAGTGGCAATTTGATTTTTGCTAGTCGGACGATACGGTCTAGAAATTTAACCTCGCCGCCATGATAAACAAGTTCTATCGCCTGACGGTTGGTGGCAAGCACCGAACCATCAGAGGCATGAATATCGCCACGAACCGCCCGAATGACTGTTAAGTCGGTGGTGTTGTTCTCGCTCGAGGTGACAAATTCGTAATGCCTCACGACTTGTAAGTAATACAAGCGCCCTAAAAACACCAACAAAATCAAGCTCATGAGTAACGTCACCCGAAGAATTGGGTTGCTCGAGATTTTGTTTTTTTCATTTTCGCGTTGATTCATGCTAAAACCTACATTCTGATTCAAATTTCGGCGCTTTGTGTGATATTACTCGAGTTTTGATTCAAAAATTGTTATGAATTCTTTGTGTTTGAGGTTTGATATTTGGGTTTACAACAGTTGCTCTTCATTGTTTAAGACCCGTCCAAACGCCCAGTTCGCCAACCAAAACACGAAGGGCGCAAGTATCAAGGTGGTCACGATTTCAGGAATCATGACCTTCAAAATCGAATCGCCTGTGATAAAACCTTTGCGCGTCCAGTAATTAAAGACAATAAAGATAAACCATTTTGAAAGCATCGCGGTCAGAACCACCAGGGCTTGATTAAAACTGGTTTCAACACTTAAAAAACGTCTGACCGAATAACCCACAATCACCGCCGCCGCAAGACCAGCCGCATGAAAGCCAAACGCACCCGCACCAATGGCATCTTGCAACAAACCAATCACATAACCCAAACCCAATCCCCACATAGGGCGAACTCGAGAAGCCAACGTCAG
>JANMUC010000151.1:0-2887 GCA_031391225.1 Deinococcales bacterium | reverse complement strand
TTTGAAAGTGGTACAGGACTTATTTGAACGCGGCGATTTTGACGCGTGCCGCAAAATGACCGAGCGCTTGCGCAAGGTCGAACCGCTTGATCTTGGTTTGAACGAGTTGTTGGTGCGTGCCACCACCGAACTCGAGGGGGCATTGGCGGGACGGCGCACGGTTGCCGAAGTCGAACGGACTTTCGGTGGGTACGGCGAAGCACTGCCGCCCACGTTAAAGCAGTTGCGTGAAGAGTTGAAATTGACTTTAAACTGACGTGGGTTTGAAATAATCTGTACTTGGCATTCGGGAGGTGCCAAAAGGTACGAACCAAAGGGTTAAAACTTGTGTTCGGGGTTTTTCACCTCGAGCTTTGGTTCAGTAAAATATAGCGTTGCAGTGGTTAAAAACCACAAACTTAGGATGCTCGAGATTGTACGATGAAGTTCATCATTAGATTTCTAAATTCTTTAACATAAGGTGGTTCATGAACGATATTTCACTCGAGGCGTACACTGTTTTGCTCGTCTCGAACGAGTACCCCAAACTTGACGAGCACCGCTTTATGCTGCAACAAATGGGCTTGAGGGTTGCCCCGATGTTTCCTGGCGCTGCTGTGGTTGGTTTTTGTGGCGAGGGACGGATTGACGCCCTGATTATTGAGGGACGCAATTATGAAAGCATTGCGCTGTGCCGGTCTATCAAATCCGACCCGAATTCTGAAGTCCCAATTGTCATGTTGCTTCACGAAAAATACTCTCACCTCGAGGCGGAAGCTTACGACGTGGGGGTTGATAACGTCATGTACCTGCCAGTGGACAGCGTGGTACTCGGGACTCGAGTCAGGCGTTTGACCCAGCAGCATCAAGCCAGCCGTCACCTCGAGGATGCCACGGGCGTTCTGGGTGCGGTGGCTCGAACCGTTGAAAAGCACGATCCGTACACCAGCGGACACATCGAACGGCTTCGCACCTTAAGCGGTCATGTGGCGCATCGTTTGGGACTCTCGAACCTCGATTTGATTGCGGTACGCGCCGCAGGTTTGTTGCACGACATCGGTAAAATTGCTGTACCCGTTGAAATCTTGCGCAAAACCACTGAATTGACGCCAGGCGATTGGGCGTACATCAAACAACACCCCAGTCACGGCGCAGAAATTGTCAGCACCTTGCGTCACGGCGATTTGATCTCGCCGATGGTTCGCTCGCACCATGAACGTTGGGACGGCACTGGATACCCCGACAACCTCAAAGCCGAGCATATTCCGCTCGGCGGACGCATTATTGGTGTGGTTGATGCTTTTGATGCCATGACCACAGACCGACCTTATCGTTTGGCTTTGGACACTCAAGAAGCCCGAAACCGTTTGGCGGCTGGGGCGGGAACGCAATTTGATCCAAGCATCGTCGAGGCGCTGTTAAGTTTGTCACCTCGAGTGCTCGCGCCAAAAGCAAATTAAACCTCAAGCGGATTTGCTTGTCGTCATGCTAGCCTGAGATCAAATCAATCTCTCGAGGTGAACGCATGGAATATCGCAAACTCGGCAATTCTGGTTTGGTCGTCAGCGCACTATCCTTGGGCACAATGCAGTTTGGGCAAGCCATGAACATGGGCAAGCTTGACCAAACTGCCACCAATAATATGGTGAAATTTGCGCTCGACCACGGAATCAATTTTATTGACACCGCCGACGTGTACTCGAGGGGCGAATCTGAAACGCAATTGGGTGTGGCGTTAAAAGGCATCCGCGAAGAGATCGTGCTTGCCACCAAATTTCGTTTGCCAATGAGTGACAACATCAATCGTTCTGGCGCGACCAGGGTCAACATCATGCGCGGTGTTGAAAGCAGTTTAAAACGTTTGCAAACCGATTACCTCGACCTGTACCAAGTGCATGGTTGGGATTCGTACACGCCACTCGAGGAAACCCTACGAACCCTTGACGACCTGGTGCGGCGCGGCATGGTGCGGCACGTGGGACTCAGTAATTATCACGCCTGGCAAGCCGCCACCGCCCTCGCCACCCAAAAAAGCCTCAACCTCGAGCCTTTTGTCACTGCGCAATTGTATTATTCAATGGTCGGGCGTGACCTCGAGCATGATTGGATGTCATTCGCCAAGCATTCGGGCATGGGCATTCTGGTATGGAGTCCGTTGGCAGGCGGTTACTTGAGCGGAAAGTATTCTCGCTCGAGCGACGCGGGTTCAGGCACTCGCTTTGCCGAGGCGGGTCAGTTTGTACCTTTTGACTGGGATCGTGGCGAACCTGTTCTGGTAGCCCTGCGCGAAGTCGCAGCTCGGCACAATGTTTCGGTGGCTCGAGTCGCGCTGGCTTGGACGGTGCGCCAACCCAACATCTCGAGCGTGATTATTGCCGCACGAACCCATGAACAACTCGAGGACAACATCAAAGCCATGAACCTGAAACTCTCGAGCCAAGATTTTGCGCAGTTAAACGCCGCGTCCGACCCTGGCACGCCATACCCAAAATGGATGGTCTTGCAACTCGATCAAGCCGAAGACCCACGCGCCAAAACCCTCGAGCCAGAACGATTTGTTGACGGTGCGCCTTGGGAAGATTTACGCTTTAAGAAATAAGTCGCTAGAATGATGTTTGTCGCTCATATCATTGGGATTCTCCAGAAGCCAAAGTATGACTCGACGTCTTCAGGCTGGATTCCAGCGAAACTGGCTGAAACAGATTCGCTGGAATTTGGTTGTTGAAATTTGGATGGAAGCCTTATTTCAATATTGATGTTTAACTATTGCAGCGTCGGATTAGTTTGTAAGTACAAGTGCTTTCTTTTTGTTCAACGGATACTTCGCACAAAACTTCACTCGAGCCAACTCAACCGAAAACTGCCATTCCACCGTCACTCGAGCCTTATTCCGTGCTTTCACCCACGC
>JANMUC010000140.1:0-6884 GCA_031391225.1 Deinococcales bacterium | reverse complement strand
CGAGTTTTTGCGCGGATTTTGCAACCACGCGGGCGCGACCCTGCACGTGCGGTTGTTGAGCGGCAAAGAAGTTCATCACGTGGTTGAAGCCATTTTCAAGGCTTTTGCCAGGGCATTGTACGCTGCAACTCGAGTCACCAGCCAAGATTTACCCAGCACCAAAGGCACACTCTAAATCTGGGAGACTCGAGACATGGAATTATTGTTGTTTGCGGGTGCCGCGTTGTTGCTGGCTATTGCACTTTTTGGTGCTTGGCACGGGGTTCAAGCGTTGCGCTTCGCCGCAAAAATCCAAGCTGACTCGAAACGGGTTTTGCAATTGGCAGGCTGGAACTTGCTCGAGCCACTGATCAGCACCACAGTTGCCGTGCCGGTTGCCATGTGGGGACTGGCTTGGACGTTTAACTGCGGCATGAACGGAACTCGAGGTTGCGACAAGATTTTGACAGGCTTGATCTGGTTTGTACCGTTCATCATGCCAATTGTTCTGTTGGTACTGCCTGCGTTGTTTCAACGTTCGCTCATGCTCGAGCCTTGGCAATCAAACAAATCTCGAGTTGTAAAACTTGGTTTGATTCGCTTTGGATTGATTTTGTTGTCTTGTGTTGGATTTTTCTTTGCGTACATCAATTACGTCATCATCACCGCAGGATTTGCGTTTTTGGTCTACAGTCTGCTCGAGATCATCAAAATTATTCAATTGAAAAAAACTCAAGTCTTGACCTAAAAACCTCGAGCTTTCTGATATCAGAAAGCTCGAGGTTCATTTGAATCCTTAGCCTTCTAAAGCGGCATCAAGTTCCATTGGCACGCTTGCAAGTGCCCTTGAAACGATACAACCTGTTTTGGTCGCCTCTGCCAATTCCATAAATTGCTCGTTCGAGATGCCTGACACGACCGCGCGGGTCACAAGTTTAAGTTTGGTGATGCTCATGCCGTCGCCGACTTTTTCGACGGTGCAGTTGCCTTCGGTGGAAACTTTAATGGGCACAAAACCGTTGCGCTCGAGGGCGGCATTGAGCGCCATTGAGTAACAGCCGGCGTGGGCGGCTGCCAGCAATTCTTCTGGATTGCTGCCAGGACCGTCTTCAAAACGGCTCGAGAAAGCGTATTGAATGTCAAGCCCCGATTGTCCGGTGATGTGTCCTTTGCCCTCTTTGAGCGTTCCAGTCCAAGTGGCGGCGGCTTTACGTGTTGGCATGATGGTTCTCCTTTGCTCGAGCGCTTTCACTCGAGGTTTTATTGTAAGCCAGCTTGCTTGGGGCATTTGTTTTGTAACTTGCTCAAACGGCGCTGGCATCTGATATGACACCCAAGGCACGACGCAAAAATGAAACGGTCTCTTTAACGTAACGTTCGGGTAGAATGTCTGACTGTCCAAAAATGATGGCACGGCTGAGGGGCATCATCACGCCGCTGACCAATTCGGCAGTGATTTGCAGGTCCAGACTCGTATCAATTTCGTGTCGTTCTCTGGCAGCTTTGAGCATCAACATCATTTGCTTGACCTGTTGATCTTGTTCCAAATACAGTCGCTTACTGCCGCCCAAAAGCACATCCATTTCGATCACGTGCATCAAATCGCGGTGTTGCTGCGAAACCTGGTACACCGCCCAGATGATGGCTTGAATCATCTCGAGAATCGGCTTTTGCTCAAGCATGACCGCAAAAATGGCTTTGCGAATCTCGAGCTGCAACCCTTCGGCAACCGCGGCGATCAAATCGGCTTTGGACGGAAAATACAGGTAAAACGTGCCTTTGGCAATGCCAGCCAGTTCGACAATTTCGGAGACTGGCACGTCGTCGTAACGTTTTGCCGACAGGATCGAACGTGCCGCCTCGAGAATCCGCGCCCTTTTGTCGGATTCTTTCAATTTGGGTGTTCCTGAAGTTTTTCTCGAGTTTTCAATGGTCATTGGCTTCAATCTGCCGCTTGTGGCGCAAGGGTTGCGTCAGGCTTCAGGCTGCCCTCGCGGCTGGTCCGTGGTTGAATGTGCTTGCGTTCAAAGCGGTAAAACGCCGATGGCACGACAAACAAGGTCAGGATGGTGCTGGTTAACACGCCGCCCAGAATCACCACGCCCAGCCCTTTGCGAAACTCCGATCCCTCGCCCTCGCCCAGAATCAATGGAATGCTGATGACCAGCACGGTCAGCGTGGTCATAATAATTGGACGCAGGCGCAAACCTGCCGCCTCGACCAAGGCATCTGCCAGCGTCATGGCTCGAGCGCGTTCGACCACAAAGTCAAGCAGCAAAATCGCGTTTTTCGTGACCAAACCAACCAAGACCACCATGCCCAGAACGGTAATGATGTCAAGTGCCACGCCCAAGATCGCCAATGCCCAGATTGCACCGACCACCGCGAGCGGCACGGGCAGCAGCAAATAAATCGGGTATCTGAAACTGTTGAATTGACTGCCGAGCACAATGTAATTCAAAAGCAGTGCCACAATAATTGCAATTGGTCCGTACAAGAATAAATTTCCCAAAAGTGCGGCGCTACCCGTCGAACTGCCCGAACCGATGCGCACTTGGTCATCGACCAAACCTTGGTCTTTTAGCATTTTTTCGATGGGTGCGCGAGCGGCAAAGCCATTAACGCCTTTTTTCAAGGTTAAATTGAGCGTTGCATTATAGGTTTTGGACAAGCGGCTGATGGTGCTGGGCGCTTGACGCAATTCAAAATGCCCGAGTTCTGAGACTGGCAAAACCGAACCCAGCGTTGGCGCGTAGACGGGCAAGTCAAGCAAGGATTGCTGCCCACTGATTAAGACTGGGTTCAGTTTGATGTTTACGTTGTACGACTCGTCACCGTCACGGAATGTTCCCGCTTTCGTGCCCTGGTTGGCGGTACGAATCGACTGTGCCAAATCATCGGGCGTCAACCCCGTTCCCTCGAGTTTGCTTTGCTCTGGCACAAAAGACTGCTCGAGCGAGGTTTGGTT
Organism: Deinococcales bacterium; assembly: GCA_031391225.1. Classification (GTDB taxonomy): domain Bacteria; phylum Deinococcota; class Deinococci; order Deinococcales; family JAAFIG01; genus JANXTZ01. The sequence continues at coordinate 3,937 of JANMUC010000140.1, read as the reverse complement.
GATCGAGGCGCTGACGGCGGTGACATTTGGGTTCTTGCGAATCGCGGCAATCACGGCGGGCGCTCGAGCCTCAAGGGCGCTTTGGGTTGAGGCGCTGAGACTCAAACTCAAATCCGCGCTGTCGCCTGGTCCACCCTGAGCGCCCTGCACTTGAAGATTGATTTCGGGACGGTCGGCAAAGATTTTTTTCAGCTCATCGGTGTACTCGGGCAGCAGTTCAAAGCTCGAGGGACGCTGACCTTTTGGCGCGAGATCAAGGGCGATCGTGGCGTTTCTGGCTTCGACGCCGCTTGAGTTAAAGCTACTGGTCGTGCCGACGGTGGTCGCAACCTTACGGACTTCGGGACGGGCGAAAAAGTATTTTTCGACGCGTCTCGCCATGCGGTCTGTTTCCGCAAGTGCTGTGCCAGGAGGCAGCGACAAGCGCACGGTGGCTTGCGAACTGTCCTGTTTTGGCGAAAAGACAAAACTGATTTTGGAGAAGGCTGGCACGATGCTGAGAAAGAATAATCCTGCACCAACCAGCACCCAGCCGTTGTATCGAAGAACGCGGCGCAAGGCTCGAGAATAACCGCGTCTGAGGGCATTTAAACCCGCGTCGGTGACTTGATACATGGCATTGCCCAGTGCATTCAACAACCCAAGAGTCACGACGACCAGATGGTAGAGCACGGTCAAGATGATTGGATAGAGCACGATGCTGCCGACAATCATCGCAATTCCCAAATTCATGTTTGGCGCAGGATTGGTTGCGGTCACTGGGGCGCGAAGCTTCAAGACGAACGGCACAACCTGAGCAACTGCCACAATGATCAGACCAATAATTCCCAGTGGCGTGCGCCATGCCTTCCAAGCCCATTTAAAACTGCGCGGCACGGAAATCACGGCTCGTCCAAAGTCGCTCCAGGTCATGGTTTTGGGGTCTGGGGTGTACGCCATCCGAACCGTCAAAAAGAACAGTGCCTCGAGCCAACTGAACAAAATCGCGCCCGCCAGCCCAAGGGCGAATTCTTTAAAGAACTGTCCCAAGATGCCTGGAATGAGTGCCAATGGAATCAAGACCGCCAGCAACGAAAACGTCGCGGCTGCCACGGCGCTAAACACCTCGCTCGCGCCTTTTAAGACGCTCTCGAGCAAGCCGTAACCCATGTGGCGGTATCGTTCGATGTTCTCGGCAACCACAATGCTGTCGTCAACCACAATCCCCATTGCCACGATCATGGCGAGCAGGGTAATGATATTGAAGGTAAATCCAAATAAACCGAATACCAAGGGCGCTGCCGAAAGCGAAATCGGAATAGCCAAAACGACCGCAAATGCCGTATTCAATTTTCCGAGCGCAATCAGGCAAACGATTGCCACGATGCCAGCCACCAACAAGCCCTCTTTCAAGGTATCGTTCACACTGGCAGAAATGCTGGTGGACGTGTCATTCGAGATTTGCGCCGTGTACCCTTTAGGTAACTCGAGTTTGGCGATGGCATTGCGCACACCACCCGCCACCGCCACGGTGTTCGATCCCGAGATTTTACGAATCGAGAGCAGCACGACCGGTTGTCCGTTAAATCTTGCATAGCTGTTGGTGTTGGCGGCACTGTCGCGCACGACGCCCAAATCGACAATTTGAGTGCCGTTGGCAGGGTCTACCAAAAACTGTTCGATCTGACTTAAACTGGTTGGCACATTGCGCGTGGCAAACGAAACGTTCGAGCCGTTTGCCGTGATATCACCTGCGGGTAAATCAAGCGCCGAAGACCGTAGCGCGTTGCTGACCCTCGAGAAACTGAGGTTGTACGAGGCGAGCTTGGCAGGGTCGAGCAGCACTTGAATCTCTCGAGCGGGAGCGCCCGAGATTCCAATGTCTGCCACGCCACCCACCCGCTCGAGGGCATTGCGCAAGTCCTTGTCGGCGTAATCAAACACCTCGCGCAAGCTCGCGCCGCCGCCACCCACCGCCACGGTAATGATTGGCAAATCGTTGGGATTAAAACGCTGGACGTTCGGCGCATTGGCGTCGCTGGGCAGTGCGCTTCTGATTGCCGAGACTTTCTGACTGACGTCGTTGGCGGCGACGGCGGTGTTCACACCATTGCCAAAACTGATTGTGACCTGTGAAACACCGTTGCTGCTCGAGGATGAAATGTCCGCCACACCTGTTAAGGTCGAGACGGCGTCTTCAATTTTGCGCGACACTTGCTTGTCAACGTCTTCTGGCGTTGCGCCAGGGTAAACGGTCGTGACAGCAACAATCGGAATATCAAATTTGGGAAGTAAATCCACGCCCAGACCAATCGCCGCGACCAGACCAAAAATAAAAATGGCGACGAAAATCCCCAAGGACAGCACGTACCTCGAGACGCTGAACTTGATCGCAAGATTCTCGCGGATTTCGGCTTGCGGCGGCTGGGTTATTTCAGCCAGGTCGCCATAGTTTTGATCAAGATTGGCGTGTGGGCGCTCGAGTTCGCTCATTTGGTGCTCCCGGGGTTGCGCAGAACCTTGATCAGTTCATTGTTTTGCAAACTTCCTGGCACAGGGTAGACCACTTGCGTTCCAGCCTCAATGCCCGTGATTGCTACCTGACCGCCCGATTCGCCGAGCACGTTGACTTTGCGTTGTACCGCAGTGCTGTCTTTCACCAGGTAAACGTAGGTTTGACCGCTGGTGGTTTGCAACGCTCCGGTTGGCAAGAGCACGCCTTGGGCAATTTTCAGGGTGTACTGAACTTGAATCGTGCTGCCCGCGCTAAACCCAGTGGTGTTTTGATTGCCTACAAGTCGCGCAAACGTTTCAACCAATCGACTCGAGCCTGCCACCTGCGAGCTTCGCGTCACTTTTGCCTCCAAGCTTCGTCCTAAAGCTTTGATCCTAAGGCTGCTTCCGGTTTGAAGCGTGTTGGCGTCTTGAGTCGGAACTTTAAATCGTGCCCGCAAACTCGAGGTGTCTACCAAACGCAAGACTTTTGCGCCAGTGTTGACGAATTCTCCGACTTCGGTGAACATTTCAGCAATTTCGCCAGTAAAAGCGGCTTTGACAACGGTTTGCCCCAAGCTGCGGCTGGTTTGGGCAATTTTATTTCTGGCTTGCGCCACCTGAATCTCGAGCAGCGCCAAGTTCTCTGTTTTTGCCCGTTCGGCTTGAGCCAAGCTGGCTTGCGCCTGCTTGTAACTTGCCTCCGATTGCGCGAGGTTGGCTTTGCTGGTGTCGAGATCAGTTTTGGAAACGCCACCAATTTTAAAGACCGCAAGATTGCCTTGATAGGTTTGTTTTGCTTTGTCCCAACTGATTTTGGCACTCTCGAGCGACGAACGGCTTTGGGTGGTGGTTTCTGGTGATTTGCGTTGACTGCTTGAGAGGTTGATCTGGGCTGTTTTCAGTTGCAATTGCGCGTCGATCATTTGTTGCTGCAATCCCGTGTCATCGAGCTTTAATATCACTGCTCCCAATCCGACCTTTGAACCTTCACGGTATTTGATACTGACGACCTGACCGCTTGTCTGTGCGGCAATGGTGCTGTCAATGGTTGGCTCGAGCGTCCCGTTGACGCTGCGGTTGGTTTTGAGAATTCCAGAATTGACCGTGATGGCACGGACAGAGGTTGCGGTTTGGCTCGGGGCAAGGAGGGTTTCATTTGTTTGTTTGGTTTTGCTTTCGCTCGGTTGATTGCAAGCCGTTACAAAAATGGCAATGGAAATGAGCATCGCGCTGGATTTAAGATGTTGCATGATTTCGGAAACTCCTCTGAATTATTCACTTGTGCGTTTCAGTTTGCAAAATTCTGCAAAACCCTAAACTCGAGTTCAAGAAATAATAATGACTGAACTGACGGTCAGTCATTTTTTGAGTATATCTTGAAGTTTGAGATCAAATTGTTCTTTTGACGCAAATCTTTGGATGGGTTTATTTCGTGGCTTGAGATTCAAATGTTGTGAAAATC
>JANMUC010000114.1:0-1349 GCA_031391225.1 Deinococcales bacterium | reverse complement strand
GGCGTTGGTTATGTCATCGGCGCAAGTTTGGGTTTTATAGTTGCCATTCTTGTCTCGAGGTATCAATTTTTAAATAAAGGTCTAATGCCTTACGCCACCATTTGCTCGAGCATTCCAATCGTTGCCCTTGCGCCGGTGATCGTGAAAGCCGCAGGACTCGAGTGGGGATCGAAAGCGGCAGTCGTGGCGATCACGATTTTCTTTCCAGTGCTGGTCAATACGGCAAGGGGTTTGCTCGAGGTGAACCCGCTCACCATTGACTTGATGCGTTCTTATGCCGCAGACCCGAGACGGGTGTTCCTGGATTTACGCATTCCAAACGCGCTGCCTTACATTTTTAACGCCCTGAAAATCAGTACCACCCTGGCACTGATCGGTGCAATCGTTGCAGAGTTTTTTGGTTCAACGGGTTCTGGTTTGGGCTTTCGAATTCTGGTCGAAACAGGACAAGCCAGTTTCGATAGCGTGTGGGCTGCCATCAACATCGCGTCATTTTTGGGAATTGTGTTTTACAACCTTGCGGCGTTGCTCGAGCGACGGGTTACGGGTTGGCACGTGTCATTTCGGGAGTAAAAGTCTTTTTGATACGATATGCAGAACTCGAGGACACTGTGCAAGATAAAGCCTTTGACTTTTCCACAACAGAAATTCTTGACTGGGAGTTGAAAAACATTGATAATGCACTTCTGCGCGAAGAAATCGGAATTACAGAACACGCCGCGTTTGCTGCTAAGGATGATGGTTTGCTGCTTGTCGAACTGCTCGAGGCAATTCTGGTGGGCACACCTGTCAGCAAAGACTTACCAAACAACGCTCTTGGTCGAAAAGCAGGAATTAACTTCGAGCATCGGATTCGTGACAAACGCTGGATTCGGGTTAAAGTTGCGTGGACTCGAGGATACGCTATTATTACCGCATACGTGATCTGAGGTGAAGTCATGACAGCCATAGCAGAAGAAATTCGTACCGAATACCGTTACACCAATAAACTTGGTGCGACTGTCGTCATTCGCAACGTTCCAGCCAGGTACAGCGAGGATGAATCTGGTGAGGTACACAAAATTTACAGTCTGGCTGTTGCCATGCGTTGCGAAGAACTGAGCAACCGAGCGTTTGAAATAGACTCGAGCGACGGGGCAGTTTACGAACTCGAGTTTTGAAGTTTTACAAAACCGAAAATCAGATTTGAGTTTCTCGAGATATGAAAGTTTTTGCGGTAAACTTTCATTGCTGAGAACTTGCAGTTTGGGATAAAGCACGTCTAGCACAACACTCTGCTTTCCTCAATCAAGGCTTCCAACCGATGAACCTCAGCCCTCAACGCACCCAATCGCACTTCAGGCATGATC
>JANMUC010000019.1:0-4011 GCA_031391225.1 Deinococcales bacterium | reverse complement strand
GGAAAGCGTTGCCCCTGCTACCGCAGTCAGAATTCCACTACCAGCGCCAACGACCACAAGTGCAACCGTAATGGTTGGTGAAAAACTAAAAAAGAATGCTACTGCAAAGCAAATGATTGCCCCTATTGCCCCTACAACAATGGTCAAAACCTTTTGCGTTTCACTGCTTTGATCGAGCAATTGCCCATATTGTTGCTCATAAGATTCTCGAGGTATGGCACTTAAAGTTGTTGCCAGACTCGAGCTTTTTTGAAAGTAAGTTTTCAATTCGCTTGGACTTAAAATTCCGTCGCCACCATGGGCGGCTTCGATCAAATTCCAGAGTTCGGCTTCAAAAGGACTGAGCTTTTCATCTGGTTGTTTCTCGAGTTTGAAATGTGTTTCGTCTCTAGCTCCGAAGCCAAAAACGCCATTGTGACGAACGTTCAATAAACTTAAATAACCTTTGCGGGTGAAGTCAATCAGGGTTGCGCTGATTGCAGCGCCCAAGCCAGCCACCCCAGGACTAAATTGTGTGACGACAAACGGTACAAAACTGGCTGGAATGTCTTGGGCAGGTTCGCGGTAATACGGTCCAATGTCTTGCACTTCGGGTTCGCGTCCGAACTTTTGAAAACGAGTCCAGACAAAACCACCGAGCAACAACACTGGTAAAAAAGGTAAACCAAATTGCCAAGGCGGAGGAGGCGGTGGTGGCGGTGCGAAACCACCTGTGTCTACAGAACCACGGTCTATTGCCGCGCTCGAGGCATCTCGAAAGCCTTGGGTTTCGCGCCTTACTTCCTCAATCCAAGTGCTGAACGTATTACCTGAAACATTACGAAACGTGAACTGATTGGGCGCTAAGAACACCCTGGTACGAACAAATTCGCCTTCTCCAACAGGGTTCATGCTGATGGTAGCAATACCTTTGGTTGTGTTGATGTCAAGTTTGCCAATTCGAGAGCGCGAATTAAAGACAAAAACCCTAAACAAACTTGGGTTGGGTTTTGGTGCATGAATCCGAACAATGTACTGGTCAACATCTTTGTGATCTGGGTAGAGCACTTGACGGTCAAATTGGGCTGCGTCATTCGAGACTTTTAACTCGTTGGTCAACGTGTAAGTGATCCTAAAAACGCGGCGTTCGTCAGTCGCTTCGTACTGCCATTTCACTTTGTTACCTTCGATACTCGAGCCGTAAAAAGCTTTACCGTCCAGCGCTTCGACTTTTTCAAAGGTTACAAAACCATTTGCTGCTGGGTCAATCGTGACAAACGCATTGCGGTACGTTCCTTGAAAATCGTAAGTGTACGTTTCTGCGACTCGTACTTGACCCGAAGCTTGAAGGTACACGTCTTGCTCGATTTTGGCGAACTTAAAATCTTTGGCGGCTGCAACACTCGAGAGGAGCATTATGACCAGCATCATTCGGAATATGGGCTTCACGAAGCTAATTCTATACGCAGTTTGAGAATTCAGTATCAAATACCATTTGGCAGCCTCAACTTGCCCGTACAACACGACGTTTACCCGGTTTGTCAAAAGCTTTTTACCGTTTCAAACGCCGTTTTTGATCACGCCCGAGGTCAACCCAGGAATCCAGATTTTTGGCAAATTTTAAATACTTCACAGAATCTCGAGGAATTCTGAGGCTGAGCCAGTGCGAATAGGCAAAACTCGAGACGATGTTGTTTTCGATTCGAAGGTTCTTAAAAACGACTTGCGTTGAAGGCAGTGCTACACGAATTGCGCCCAGTCGCTCGAGGCTCAAGCCCATTGCGCCAGAAATCAGAACTTTTTCGAACCACAGCATCATGCCCGATTGCCAACTTTCCCACTCGAGTTGCATGGTCTGTCCTTCGAGAGTGCCTCTTAAACTTGGGCAATCATCGCTACCACGCACCCAAAACGACCAGTGCAGAGGCTCGAGTTCGGCGGCACGAACCTCGAACGACCCAACTTTCATGACCGCATCAAATTCAACTGGCGCACTCCACAAACCCGCGTACAATTCTTCGCTTCGCGTTCGAGCTTCAATCTGCTCGAGTTTCAGACGGTCAAATTCGCGCAACGACAAACTCCCGCGCAAAAAAATCTTCTCGAGTTCGATCAATCTTTCCTCGAGCAATTGCAATTCTTGCCACGGGTTCAAAAATGTTTCTGGCGTTTCTGGCAACTGTTCGCTGTCCAGCATTTGATTTGGGTTTACTCGAGCGCTTTCGCCGCGTTTGGCTTTTAGATAGCCGTCAAAACCATTTGGGTACTCGACCAATTTGTGGTCTTCAATCCCCAAAACCCTGGTTGCTACAGCTTGGGCGAAGGCGCGGTCATGGGTCACGAACAAAACGCTGCCAGGATACGCCCACAGCGCATCCTCGAGCGATTCGAGGGCTTCGACATCCAAATGATTGGTCGGTTCGTCAAGAATCAAAACATCGGCTCGAGTGGCGGCAATCAGTGCCATTCCAGCTCGAGCGCGTTCACCACCTGAAAGTTGTTTCGGAATTTTCGTGAAATCTTCGGGTTTAAAACCGTATCGTCCCACATAGGCTTTGGCTTGGGTTTCACCGACCCGCTCCGAAATTTGACTGAGCACCGTGCGGTTCGGCGTTAAACCGTGATAGGTTTGGTCAAAGTATGCAGGTTGCACACCATCAGAAAAGCGAATTAAAGGTTCTGGGTTGAACGCAACATCGGGTGCGAGTTCGCCCAAAATGATTTTTAAAAGCGTGGTTTTGCCCGCACCGTTTGGTGCCAGCAGCGCGATTCGATCACCCGCCCGAATTCGTAAACCAGCGTTCTCGAGAATCAAACGCTCCCCAAAATGCTTACTGACATGCTCGAGTTTAAAAAGTGTTGCCGCCTTCGCATTGCCAGACTCGAGCGACATGGCAATTTTGCGCTCCGTAATCGGCGCTTCGATGGTGCTGGCTTCAACTCGAGCCGCCCTGGTTTTGATGGCTTTGGCTCGCTTTGCAAGTTTCTCGTTGTTCTTGCCCCAAGCCGCGACACGATTCGCCGATTTCTCGAGGCGTTTGAATTCAAATTTTCCGATGCGGTGCTGCTTGCCCTGGACTCGGCGTTCCTCGAGTCGAGCGATTCTTGCCTTGCTAAAGCCACCAGGATAGGTTTTAAGGCTGCCGCGCTCGAGGTGAAATGTCGCGTTCACAACGGCATCCAAGAGTGCCCTGTCGTGGCTGACAATCAATAACGCGCCAGGATACTCGAGCAGTGTGCGCTCGAGCCATTCGCGCATTCTGATGTCCAAATGGTTTGTGGGTTCGTCGAGCACCAGCAAATCTGGACGGTTGACCAGCGCCACCGCCAATGCCAAACGCGTTCGTTCACCGCCGGACAAACTCGAGGCATCCCGCTCTAAAAAACTGTCCAACTCGAGCGCCGCCAAGATTTGTGAAGCTCGAGCCTCGGCGCTGTAACCGCCCGCCACCTCAAACGCCTCGAGTATTAACGACCATTCCAGAACAGCATCGGGATTTGATTCAAGTTGAGTCTCGAGAAAACGCAGGTGTTGCTCGAGGTTAAAAACATGCTGCATGGCTTGACGAATAACGGTTTGGACACTGACACCAGCCTCAAAACTCGGGTCTTGCTCGAGCGCCCCAATCCGAAAATCGCTGGCAAACTCGAGTTCGCCCCAATCGGGTTTGAGTTCACCAAGAATGATTTTAAGAAGTGTTGTTTTACCCGCGCCGTTGCGACCCGTCAACGCGACTCGAGCGCCGCTGTCAAGCTCGAAACCCACCCCGTTTAAGGTGATTCTGTCGCCGTAAGCGTGACGTAAATTGGTGGCACGAACTTTCATGAACTAAACCTCTCGCCCACAGATTCTATGCCAGAACGGTTTGGGAACGTATAGAACCCATTTGGTGAAACGACTAAGATTTAGTGGACATCAAGTTCCGAGACATGAAAGCAGAAAATGTCCAAATACAAAACCTACACCGCCGAATTCAAATGCGAAGCCATTGCACTCGCTCAAACTGAAGGGGTCACCAAAACCGCTACCAA
>JANMUC010000013.1:0-4070 GCA_031391225.1 Deinococcales bacterium | reverse complement strand
GGGCAGGTTGTTACAAACTGGTTCGACGCTCGAGGTGTTTCACCGTCCGAGCAGTGTGCGCGTGGCAGAGGTTTTTAGCGATCCGCCAATGAATTTGATTCCAGTGCAGATCGAATCCAGTAGCAATGGTTTGGTTGCCAGACTCTCGAGCGGCTTAACGTTCACTCTGCCCGAACACATGCGCTTGCTCGCTCCTGGCGCTTACAAACTGGGGATTCGCGCCAACCACGCCAAGCTTGTCACCTCGAGCACGAGCATCAATCTGCCCGCCAAAGTAGAACTTGCCGACATCAGCGGTTCGGAAACCTACGTTCATGCCAGCAGCCAAAATCTGCGCCTGGTGGTTCAACTGACAGGCGTTCACAGCTTCAGCCTTCAGCAAGAAATTACGGTGGCACTCGAGCCAAACCGATTGTTCGCCTTTGATGCTGGCGGTGTGCTGCAAGCCTCACCAAACCGCAACTCGAGTGTCGCTGCAAAGGTGGTGGCGTAAATGGCGCGAATCGAATTTGAAAATCTGGCGCACAGTTACAAAACCAACCCGCAACAACCCAGCGATTACGCCTTGCAAAAAATCGAATTGACCTGGCGCGACGGTGGCGCTTACGCACTTCTTGGACCTTCGGGTTGCGGCAAAACCACGCTGTTAAATATTATTTCTGGACTTGTACGCCCAAGCCAAGGACGCGTTTTGTTCGACGGGCGCGACATGACCGACCTGCCCACCGAAAAACGCAACATCGCCCAAGTCTTTCAATTTCCCGTGATTTACGACACCATGAGCGTGTTTGACAACCTCGCGTTTCCACTGCGCAACCGTGGCATGAAAGAAGCCGACACCCGAAAACGCGTACACGAAATTGCGGAACTCCTTGAACTCTCGAGCGACCTGAAAATCCGTGCCAGTGGACTGAGTGCAGATATCAAACAAAAAATTTCACTCGGGCGTGGGCTGGTGCGTTCCGACGTGGCAGCGATTTTGTTCGATGAACCGCTGACCGTGATTGACCCGAATTTGAAATGGTTACTCCGCAGCAAGCTCAAGCAGATTCATCAGCAACTCAAACTGACTTTAATTTACGTGACCCACGATCAAATTGAGGCTTTGACTTTTGCTGACAGCGTGGTCGTGATGTACGACGGTGCCATCGTTCAAGTCGGAACGCCCCAAGAATTGTTCGAGCGCCCCAAACACACTTTCGTCGGATACTTCATTGGCAGCCCTGGTATGAACCTTCTGGATTGCACGCTCGAGAATGGCAACGCCGTCGTCGGTGGGCAGCAAATCAAACTCGAGGCTGGACTTGCCGCAAAAGCTATATTAGGCGGGGAACTCAAACTTGGCATTCGACCAGAATTTTTGGGTTACGCCCCAGAAGCCCAACCAAACGCCATCAACGCCCAAATCGAACGAGTAGATGACCTTGGAAATTACAAGATTGCCACCGCCAAACTCGGCACTGAAACCTTGAAGCTCAAACTCGACGAAGACGCCCAAATCTCGAGTGGCGCGGGGTGGTTGGTGTTCCCGCCAGAACGATTGATGTTGTACCAAAATGGACGGGTCGTTGAATAAAACCTAAAGCTCGAGTTTGTGACCAAGATTGTTGGTTATCCCGCACGTGAAGCTCTCACCCGACTCGCTTTCTTGACCATAAAATGCACCTAACGGGGATGGTCGCTAGGCTCGTCACCCTCTCTCGCATACGCGAAAGAGGGTTCAGGACAAAATAATTGGCATCTCGAGATAGGACTTAAACTCCCTTCTCCTGATGTTGGGAGAAGCGATTCCGCCCGTAGGTGCGTCTTGGAATCAAGAAGGGTCGGGGATGAGGGTAGACAGAGTAACTACTGATTTTTGAAATCTAGAAAATTCCCGAATTCTCGAGGAGCACCAATGCAAAAAACCATCAACAACAAAGCCTGGTTCTTGGTGCTGCCCGTCGTAATTGCGGTGGCGTTCAGCGCAATCATTCCACTGATGACCGTGGTCAATTACTCGATTCAGGATGTGCTCGGACCAAACCAGCGCGTGTTCGTTGGCGGCGAATGGTTTCGCAGTATTTTGCGCGACCCAGAACTTCACAGCGCTTTAATCCGGCAGTTGATTTACTCGTTTTGCGTCTTGGCGCTCGAGATTCCGCTTGGAATTATGGTGGCGCTCGCGCTTCCTGCGAAGGGTTGGCAAGCCAGTCTCAGTTTAGTGTTAATCGCATTGCCACTGCTGATTCCTTGGAATGTGGTCGGCACGATCTGGCAAATTTTTGGTCGGGCGGACATTGGGCTGGCGGGTTATACCCTGACCAAACTCGGTTTGGATTACAACTACACCTCGCACTCGCTGGATGCGTGGTTAACGGTTTTGGTGATGGATGTCTGGCATTGGACGCCACTGGTCGCATTGCTCTGTTATGCGGGACTTCGGGCGATTCCAGACGCGTTTTATCAAGCCGCCAAAATTGATGGCGCAACCCCTTGGAAAACATTTCGCTTTATCCAACTGCCCAAATTGCGCGGCGTGCTGGTGATCGGTTTGCTGCTGCGCTTCATGGATTCCTTCATGATTTACACCGAACCATTCGTGCTAACCGGCGGTGGACCTGGCGACAGCACCACCTTCCTCAGTCAGATTTTGACCCGCATGGCGGTTGGACAATTCGACGTTGGCAAAGCCGCCGCGTTTTCACTGATTTACTTTTTAATCATTCAAGCCCTCAGTTACGTGTTTTATACCGTGATTCAAAACACTGGCAAAGGAGAAAGCAAATAATGCTACGCTCGAGTTTTATTCCCAGCCGCGTCTGGTTGATCCTTTATTTTGTGCTGTTGCTGCTGCCAATTTATTGGATGCTGAACATGTCGCTTCGCACCAACGAGGATATTTTGGGCGTGTTTTCGCTCGTGCCGAGAAATCCGACGCTTGCGAATTACAACGTGATTTTTACCGACTCGAGTTGGTACAACGGCTATATCAACTCAATCATTTACGTTTTGATGAACACGGTTTTATCCGTCACGGTGGCACTTCCTGCCGCCTATGCTTTCTCGAGGTACACCTTTTTGGGCGACAAGCACCTTTTCTTCTGGTTGCTAACCAACCGCATGGCTCCTCCCGCAGTTTTCCTGCTGCCATTTTTCCAACTCTACTCGAACCTTAATTTGATCGATACACACATCGCCGTTGCGCTGGCGCACATGCTCTTTAACGTGCCGCTTTCGGTCTGGATTCTCGAGGGTTTTATGTCGGGCGTGCCCAAAGAAATTGATGAGACTGCCTACATTGATGGTTACAGTTTCTCGAGGTTTTTTGTTCAGATTTTTATCCCACTGATTCGATCTGGTGTGGGTGTCACGGCGTTTTTCTGCTTTATGTTTTCGTGGGTCGAATTGCTGCTGGCTCGGACGTTGACCAGCGTGGCTGCAAAACCGATTGCCGCCACCATGACGCGTACCGTCAGTGCGGCTGGCATGGATTGGGGCGTTCTAGCGGCGGCTGGTGTTCTAACAATCGTTCCTGGCGCACTGGTGATTTACTTCGTGCGCAATTACATCGCCAAAGGTTTCGCACTCGGACGCGTGTAAAAGATTCTGGAGGCTCGAGATGGAATGGATGGTTTGGACGATTCCCACCGCAATCTTTTTTGTTTGCATTTTCGCCATGCTTGGTTTTATGACTTTTATTGACGTGCGAAATCCTGCCGCGCCGCGCAAAGGTTTTCTGCCGATGGTAACAACTCGTGGAGACCGGCTGTACATTACTATTCTCGGTTGCGCGTTCATCAATTTGGCATGGCTTGGACTGACCGATTGGTTGCAATATCCAGCATTGGTGCTGTGCCTGATCTGGGGTTACGTGCTGATTCGCTGGGGCTAAACACGGTTTTTCCCGAGAACCTCGAGCGACCATCCTTCCGCTCAAGGTGCCACTCTCGGTCACGGTCTGAAGGCAGCTTCTCGAGCTATTGAAGGGGGTTGTTCGTGAGTCACAAAACAAGCAAAGCAACATGGCAAAGCGGAGCCGTCAGGCGCACGGTGTTGGTCAGCGGTGCAGCCATGCTGGTGGCGGCAGG
>JANMUC010000847.1:0-4743 GCA_031391225.1 Deinococcales bacterium | reverse complement strand
CGAGATTTACCGATGCCCACGAGTGCCACCAGCACTTCGCCCGTCTCGAGGCTGGCACGAAAGGCAATTTCTGAGGCTGGCTCGAGAAGCCGCATGTCGAGGTCTTGAACGCCCGAGGCAATAAATTCGCAAACGAGCGGGTCGTCTCGAATGACTTTGGCATCGTGCGAGGCACGTTCACGGTACGCCAAACCGAGCGGTGTGACCATGTACTGCGCGGTGTTGCGGTAACGCCACTCGAGCGGACTGGCTTGGGTTGGCATGACTTCAAACTCGAGTTTGCCGATACGCTCGAGCGAATCTTGGACGATGCTTTGTTTGCAAGTCAGTTGCGTGGCGTAATCGGCAAAACCAAAATCCATTGTCGGCGGTGCACCGCGAGGTAAATCCACGCGTCCTGGCGAGGGTTCGATCACGTTTTCAACGACCCCCTCGAGCCGTCCTTTACGGGCTGTTACTCGAGCTTCAACCAGTTCACCTGGCAATGCTCCTGCCAGCAGCACCACTTGACCATCGATGCGGGCTAAACCCAAAGCACCAGAAACTATTTTTTCAACGCGGACACGCTCGAGACTCATTTCAGGAGTCTAACCTTGATTGCAAGAAACTCGAGTATCTCATGACGCCACTCTAGCCAAGTGTCTCTGGCTCGAGCGTTCTCCTCACGTACAATGAGGCTATGAGCGCAGCCACCCTCGAGCCAGACTCGGCAGCCAACCTCGAGCAGCGATTTATGAACGCGGGCGATCTGATCGCAGGTTCGGACATTTGCGTGCAGTGCGGCATTTGCCTCAGTGTTTGTCCGACCTACCAGCAGACTGGCGAGGAGATTCAATCGCCGCGCGGTCGGGTCATGCTTTACCGTGCCGCCGCCGAGGGTCTGACCGATAATTTTGAAGTCGTGCTCGATGCGGCATACGACTGTCTGGACTGCCGTGCCTGCCAGACCGTCTGTCCAAGTGGCGTGAAACCTGGTGAGATGGCTGTAGAAACTCGAGTGGCTTTGCAGGGCGGCAAAGCCCCAGATTTGAAGATGAAAGCGATTCTCGAGCCGTTCAAGCACCCATGGGCGTGGGATGCGTTGAACTTTGGAGTTCGGGCTTATCAGGGATTGGGGCTACAAAAATTTGTGCGCTCCACGAAAATCCTCGAGAAGTTCGGCAGCGTGGGCAAAAAACTTGCCGAACTCGAGAACATTCTGCCCGAAAAAATCGCGCCCGCGCTGAGGACTCGAGTGTTACCGACCACCCCAGCCATTGGTGAAAAACGCGGTCAGGTTGCGTTCTTTCTGGGTTGCTTGATGAACGCGTTTTACAGTGAAGCCTCGAGCGCCACGGTGAATGTGTTGACCATCAACGGTTTTGATGTCACTACCCCAAGGGAAACCGCGTGTTGCGGTGCGCCCGCGATTGAAGAGGGCGACTTGGAAGGCTTTAACATTGTCGCCAAACGCAATTTGGACTTGTACGACTCGCTCGAGGTTGAAGCGATTATTACCGACTGCGCAGGTTGTGGGGCGGAAATGAAAAAATACGCCAAATATTTTAAGGACGATCCCGAGTACGCCGCCAAAGCCGAGCGTTTTAGCCAAAAAAGTTATGGGCTGTCGGAATTTCTGAAAAAACACGGCTTGCGTGATTTGCCACAGATCGACTCGCCCAGCATGAGCGTCACCTATCAAGACGCCTGCCATTTGTGCCACGCCCAAAGTGTCTGTAACCAACCCCGTGAGGTGCTGCGTGAAAACCCACTGGTGCAACTGACCGAACTCGAGAATGCCAGCGATTGTTGCGGTGGGGCTGGAATTTACAACATCACACATCCTGAAATGAGTCAAAAAATCTTGCAAGGCAAAATGCAGCGCGTCAAAGAATCGGGCGCGGAAATTTTGGCAGTCGAAAACCCAGGCTGTATGTTACAACTCGAGGCTGGGACACGGCAGTTTAATGTGAATGTGAAAGTCATGCACACGTCTGTGATTCTCGAGCGTGCTTACAAAGCACGAAAATGATCGCAGTCAGTCAAACGCTGTTTGCGGTGCAAATTCCGATTCCGTACCCGATGAAATTTGTCACGGTCTTGATTGACACCGCCCAACCCGTCACTTTGGTCGATTGTGCCCTGAATACCCCCGAGGCTCGAGCCGCCCTTGAAGCCGCGCTGCATGAACTAAACCTTAAGTTTGAAGACGTGAAACGCATTGTCATCACGCATCATCACCCAGACCATTACGGGCTGGCGAGTTGGATTCAATCACAATCAAACTGCGAAATTTTGATACTCGAGTTGGACATTCTTCGCGGCGCAATTTTTTGGGATGACTGGGAGAACTGGCTCGAGGGTCACGTGCGCCATTTTGCACGGCATGGTTTACCGCACAATGAACTTGATGGGATTCGGGTTGATGCTCGAGCCACCCGTGATCGGGTTGGCACGAATGCGAAATTAACGCCTTTACAGCCTGGGGACAAACTCGAGCTTGCAGGAAAAAACTTTGAAGTGCTCTGGATGCCAGGTCATGCCGACGGACATTTAACGCTTTGGGAAGCAACAGAAAAGCTTTTGATCGCTGGCGATGTGATCCTCGAGCGCATCACGCCAAATGTGGGCTTGTGGGCAAATTCCAGACCGAACCCGTTAAAAGATTATTTGCAATCACTCGAGCAAGTCAGCAAATTGCAACCTGCCCGAGCCGTGATCGGACATTACGGACCCATCATCGACAACGCTGCCGAACGCGCCCTCGAAATCACTGCGCACCATCATGCAAGGCTGGACGAATTAAGAACCCAACTCGAGCAACCGATGAACGCTTTTGAAGCCAGTTTTATTTTGTTTGCCCGAGAACTAAACCCTACAGGACGACGTTTTGCCCTGACCGAAACCCTCGCGCACCTCGAGTATTTGCATCAAAACAACGAACTGACCAAACTCGAGGATGATGTCATTCGTTACGCTCGAATTTAATTCAGACCATCAATTGCTTTGGTGGCAATGGCACTATCGTTGAACAATGACCGTCTCGAGCTGTCATCGTCCGTCCAACCTGGGGCATTTAACCACTTGCTGCTTTGCGACCAGTGCGCACCCCAGTAAAAAATCCCACTGCCGCCAGCATTGACCACCACAGGTTTTAATGCTTTCAGGTAATCGTATTGTCCTTGTGCGGTTTGAGGGTACGGCAAGCCCGTGTACCCTTTTTGGTTGGTTGACCAGTAATACGCGGTTTCGACCACGTAGACTTTCGCCCAGTTAAAACTCGAGCGCAAGCTGGAGATGGTGCCGCTCAGGTTACTGAAATTGCCGTGCCTCCACTGGCGTCGCGCACGGCATTTGCGCCCGCATTGGTCAGTTGCACAAAGCTTGTCATGTTGCTGATGCGCCCAACTTCCCAGACCATTCCGCCGTTGATCTCGTTGCCGATTTGCACCATTGCGGGCGGTGAACCCTGGTTTTTCAGTTGCGTCATGACATCTTTGGTGTAGTTGTAAACCGATGTTGTCAGTGTGGCGAGGCTCTGACCTGCCCAACGCGCGGGAATCCATTGGTTGCCAGGGTCAGCCCACCAGTGCGAGTAATGAAAGTCGAGCAGGATTTTCAAACCACGATTTTTGGCATCAAGCGCCATCGCTTTGACGTAAGCCAAATCTTGGTTAAGTCCATAATTGCCGTCAGGGTCAACCATAATCCGCAAGCGAACCCAATTGAAAGAGTGATCCTTGAAAATTTGCAGTGCGGGTTTAACCACACCGTTTGTGTCCTTAAAGGCAACACCTTTTGCCTCTGCGGCTCGAGCTTCGGAGGCGTCAAAACCTTTGATGAACTCGGTGGGGATCACCGATCTGCTCTCAACAACTGCATCAGGGACGGGTTGAGCATTGCACGAAATCAGTGAAACCGCGATGAGAAAAGCTTGGAACTGAATACAGAATTTGCCATACTGCCTCCTAAAACTTAACGAACTGATGAGCTAAGTTCGAGCATTTGGTTTGTTTCAAGTGCGACACTTTGCATCACCAGCACAGGAGTCTCGAGTCTGCTGGTGGTGGCTTTAATGCGGATTGTGCCAGCGTTGTTGGTGGCTTTGATAAACACCGAAACCCGACCACCGATTAAGGCAACCGGGTTTGGTCCAATCACCAAAGCGGGTCCTGAAACCTCGAGTTTGACCACATCAAAAGCGAAAGGTTGAAAGTTGCCGTAAGAGTCGGTGACTTGCAAACTACGAACCCACCAACCACCTGGACCTGGACGCGCTGGTCTGGCTG
The DNA here is from genome assembly GCA_031391225.1 of Deinococcales bacterium. Lineage (GTDB taxonomy): Bacteria > Deinococcota > Deinococci > Deinococcales > JAAFIG01 > JANXTZ01. Next base: position 475 of record JANMUC010000847.1, on the reverse strand, counting down.
GAGGCCTGGCTGAAACGCTACCAGGGCACCATGCTGGTCATCAGCCATGACCGCGAGTTTCTCGATGCCGTCACGGACGTGACGGTGCACATCGAAAGCGCCAAGCTCACGCGTTACGGCGGCAACTACAGCAAGTTTGAAGACCTGCGCGCCGAGCAGATGGCGCTGCAGCAAGGCGCGTATTCCAAGCAGCAGGACAAGATCGCCCACCTGCAAAAATTCATTGCGCGTTTCAAGGCCAAGGCCAGCAAGGCCAAGCAGGCACAAAGCCGTGTCAAGGCGCTGGACCGCATGGAGAAAATCGCGCCGTTGCTGGCTGAAGCCGACTTCACCTTCGAGTTCAAGGAACCGGCCAACCTGCCCAACCCGATGCTGTCGATGCAAAACGCATTCTTCGGCTATCCCGCGCCCGAGGACGCACCCGAAGGCACGCCCCCCACCGTCATCGTGCAAAACGTCAGCAAGTCGGTGCTGG
>JANMUC010000747.1:0-3294 GCA_031391225.1 Deinococcales bacterium | reverse complement strand
AAATTGAGAATCATCATTCTTGATTGTGGACTGGTTGAGGAACTAAAGTGGGGTGTTCCTTGTTATACGTTTCAGAAGAATAACCTTGTTTTAATACATGTATTTAAGGAATATTGCGCGATTTTATTCTTTAAAGGGGCTTTGTTAGACGACGTGAAAGGCATTCTGGTTCAACAAACGAAGAACACGCAGGCGACACGTCAGATTCGGTTCACCAATGCTCGAGAAATAGTAGAGTTGGAAGCAATCGTGAAAGCTTATGTTTATGAAGCCATTGAAGTGGAAAAAGCTGGTTTGAAAGTGAGTTTTAAAAAAACGACAGAACTCGAATTTCCTGAAGAATTTCAAAACTATTTAGATGAAATGCCAGAATTGAAAACTGCTTTTGATGCCCTGACGCCAGGACGGCAAAAAGGATACATTCTCTATTTTTCTGCTGCCAAACAATCTAAAACTAGGGTGTCAAGGGTTGAAAAATCGCTGCCGCAAATTCTGAATGGAAAGGGATTAGACGATTAGTGATAACTGATTTTTACGTGTAACGAACCTGGCATTGTTAAAACCCGTTTGTCGCTCGAGTTTTTTGATGAAGTCTGATTTGACAATTGACCATAAGTCATTTAATATCTGACTTGTGGTCATTAAGTATTCAAAACCAAAACAACGTGCTCGTACAGACCAAGATAAAGTGGCACGACGAGAGCAGCTTCTGGCGGTTGCCGCCGAACTCTGGCAGGAGAAAACTTTTTCGACCATCACCATGAATGAAGTCGCAAAGCGGGCAAACCTCGCCAAAGGCACAACCTACTTGTACTTTCAAACCAAAGAAGAACTGCTGCTGGCATTGCTCGAGCGGGAACTCGAAAATTGGTTTCTCGAGCTTGGTACAAAATTGAGCAAAAAAGCGAGTTTGACCCCAAAAGAATTTGCTCAAATCATCACCAAAAGCCTTGCGCATCGTCAAGACTTTGCGCGTTTGATTTGCATTCAAGCCAGCATCTTGGAGCACAACATTGATTTTGAAAGGGCACTGGCGTTTAAAAGCTTTTTGCTCGAACATGCTTTGACCGCTGCCACATTGATCGAATCAAAACTCGAGTTTTTAAAACGTGGCGATGGCATGGTTTTGCTACAACGCATCAACGCCCTGATCATTGGCTTTTACGACCTCGCCAATCCCAACGAAATCATTCAAAACGTGCTCGAGAAACCAGAAATGAAGACATTGAGCATCGATTTTGGCAAGCAATTCCAATCCACCCTCGAGACGTTATTGATCGGGTTAGAAACCCAAAGGAGAACATCATGACCGCAAACCGTAAAACCGCATTGATTACCGGCGCTTCAGGTGGCATCGGCGAAGCCCTCGCCCGTACACTGGCACAACATGGCTATAACCTGATTTTGGTGGCTCGGACGATCAGTAAGCTCGAGGCACTGGGCACAGAATTGAGTACTAAAAATGGAGTAGAAGCCGTCAGCATCGCCAGCGATCTCAGTGCCTTTGATGCCAGCGAAAAACTGATTCAAGACCTCGAGACTCGGAAACTGAACGTTGATGTGCTGGTGAACAACGCTGGTTTCGGTGAGTACGGCGAGTTTGCAACGGGTGATCCGATCAAGCAACAACAAATGATCTCGCTGAACATTTTAACCCTGACCATGCTGACTCGCCATTTGCTGCCCCAAATGCTCGAGCGTAAATTTGGACGGGTCATGAATGTTGCCAGCGTCGCCGCCTTCATGCCTGGACCGCTCATGAGCGTGTATTACGCCAGCAAAGCCTATGTCTTATCATTTTCTGAAGCGCTTGCCGAAGAATTGCTCAATACTGGCGTGACGGTCACGGCGCTCTGCCCAGGACCAACCGAATCCGACTTTCAAGCTCGAGCTGCAATGGAAGATTCAAAACTCTTTCAAGGTAAAACCTTGATGACCAGTCGTGAAGTTGCCGAGCAGGGTGTGGCGGCGCTCGAGCGTGGTCAGCGCGTGGTGATTCCTGGAATCATGAATCAAATTCAGGCGCAGGCGTCACGGTTTTTGCCACGGGCGATTGTGCCAGGCATCGTTAAAAATGTTCAAGCTCGGAATCATTAAACCAGACAGACCTGACACACCAAAGCATGGGTTTGGGTAAGAATAGGCGAATGCCAACCAAACCCAAAGCCAAAGTTCCTGCCAAAGCAAAAGCAGCGACAAAACCAGCGCCAAAAACCAAAGCCAAAACGGTTGCTGCACCAGTTTTGAGCATTCCACAAAAATCATTGCACTTATCCCGCGAGCGTTCATGGTTGGGCTTTAACCACCGCGTTTTGCTCCAAGCCACCCGTCCAGATTTTCCGCTGCTCGAGCGGGTTCGGTTTCTCAGTATTTTCTCGAACAACCAAGACGAGTTTTTTACCGCGCGGATTCATCCGATGCAAGCTTTGGTACGAGCCGAAAATGCCAGTGAAAATCTGAAAGCACAATACGAAGAATTGCTCGAGTTCGCGCACACCCTGGCGAAAGAATCGGGCAGCGTTTACGCGCTGCTGGTGCTCGAGCTTGCCCGTGCCGGCATCAGGATTCTCGAGACACGGGATTTAACAACCGACGAACTCAATTATTTTGGCGCGTTTCTCTCCGAAAACGTTGCGCCTTTTACGGATATTATTGCGCCCAGCACCCTCGAGTTCCTGGATTCCAGGGCATTTTATTTTGCGGCGGGCGGTGCTGAACTCGAGGCATTGTTCAGATTGCCGCCGCACGTGCCGCGCCTCTTGGAAGTCCCAGGACGCGAAGCCTGTTTTGTGCGGCTCGAGACGCTGGTGCAAGAACGCAGCGATTTGTTTTTGCCCAGGGCATTGCCAACCCGCCCGCTCCGGGTCACCAGGGCGGCAAACCTTGATTTGAAAGGCGCTGTGGACTGGGAGGAACTCGCCCACGCCCTCGAGAGTCGGCTTGATGGCATTGTTGCCCGCTTGGAGGTTGCCACGGGCTTCCCGTGGCTCTCAAGCGTCATGGAACGCCTTGGATTGCGCCAACCGGAATGCTTTGAAATCGAAGCGCCGCTGGATCTACGGTTTCTCGAGCAAATTGCCGACCTTGACCGCCCAGATTTAAAATTCAGTCCCGACCCGATTCGCAAACGCACCAAGTTTTTCAAAACACCCTTCGGTTACCTCGAGAAACAAGACCTGGCGTTGTACCACCCGTCCGATGATTACGCCACGGTCGTTAATTTCGTGACCGATGCCGCCCGCGACCCACAAACCGAAGTCATGCGAGCCACGCTGTACCGGCTTGGGCACAACA
>JANMUC010000712.1:0-5979 GCA_031391225.1 Deinococcales bacterium | reverse complement strand
GTGTAGTCAAAGGTGTAGCGAACGAAACAACGATTGATCTAACGCAAAAAGGTTGTGTCATCACACCAGGCGACCCCGTACCAAACCGTTACTTTGCAGGTGTAGCTGTTGACAACCCAACAGGTGAACCACTCACATATGATTGGACGGTTTATGTCACCCCACAAACCACTCCAATGGTGCTTTACAGCAGTCTAAACTCAAGCAACCCATTCGATTTGCTTCCTTTCGGTAACCAATACCTAACCACCAATAGTTGCATCGTGAAATTAACGGTCAATGCGCCTGATCCTAAACGCAGCAAGAGCGGTGTGTGGGTTGGAAGATGCACGTATTACAGCGGAATAGCGAATTGAATAACCTTGCAGTGTTCTCGAGTTTGATTCAAGAAAAGCTCGAGAACAAGTAAATCACTCAGGTTCAGATGCTGCTCGAGTTCCCACAATCACACCTCGAGATGGCGCTGTTCAAATGAACCACACTGAAATGCGAAAGCCACCTCTGAGATGACACTCCTCAAAACTGCCACAAAACTCGAGGAGTGTCTTTGTGCCAAACCTGCAAGTCAAAAGTGCAAAATGTTTTCACCACCACTGACAAAGCCGCAATCCGTTCGTAGGATGGCAGACCTCTGCATCATTTGTTCACTCGAGTTTGGTAAACAGTATTGCAAAAGGAGGAAACAATGGATCGTCGAACGTTTCTCGAGATTGCTGCAATCGGAGCAAGTACGGTATTGCTAGGATCGGTGGTTGAAGCACAAACGACTGGCAGTTTGAGCGCTGGGATGGCGCAAGCCACAACGCGGTTCTTGGCTTCGTTAAGCGCCGCGCAACGCAATAAAGCCAGTTTTGCCTTTGCCAGCACCGAACGAACCCGTTGGCATTGGACAACGACAAGTGCTGTGCCACGGAATGGTTTGGCACTCCGCGACATGAGCACCGAAAGCCGCACACTTGCTCTGGCACTTTTACGCTCGAGCTTGTCCGAAGCGGGGTACAAACAAGCCGTCGAGATCATCGCCTTGCAACTCGAGCTTGGGCAAGATGATGGTTTGTATTATTTTTCGGTCTTTGGTACACCCGCCAGTGCCACTTGGGGTTGGCGTTTAGAAGGGCATCACCTCTCGAGGCACTTTACCATCAAAGGGACATCACTTTTTTTGACCCCCTTTTTTCTGGGATCATGGCCCACCGAAACCAGCGCCAAACTTCGTGCGATGCCACGCGAAGAGGATGTGGCTCGAGAATTGGTACGTTCTTTAAAGCCAGAGCAACGCAAAATCGCGGTGTTTCAAGAAGAAAGTTTGTCGCAACACGTCACCCAGAATGCGGCTCGGGTTAAACCCCTGCCAGCGCTTGGAATTGAAATGTCGGCTTTGAGCGCCGCGCAACAAAATCAGGTGCTCGAGATTATAAAAATCTATCTGGCTACACTGCCCGAAATTGTTGGTAAACCCTTGCTCGAGCGGGTGCAAAAAAACTTCTTGAGCATTCGCTTTGCTTGGGCTGGCAGTTTCGAGCCTAATAACCCTCAGTATTACCGATTGCAAGGCAGCGATTTCTTGCTCGAGTTTGATAATTCTCGAAATTCGGGAACACATATTCACAGCGTTTGGCGAGATTTTACTGGGGATTTCGGATTGTAATACGAGTTTGCGAGGTAACGACTTAGAGTTCTCCTGTGAAGGCTTTGCTTAAAACACTTGGTAGCAAAGCATTTAACTCGAGTCGAATAGATTCTTGCTCGAGATATTGGAATTTTATGCCAAAATGGTATATAATGATTTTGTGAACGTCATTGCCTTTCGCACCATTCGAGCGTTCAATACACATCACCCAGAAGCAGAACCAGTCATGCGTGAATGGTACAACCGTTTATGCAAAAGCGAACCACAGAACTTTGCAGAATTACGAGAAATATTCGTTGTGGACATGGTACACCTGAAAAACACCGACGCAATCTTTATCTTTGACATTCGCGGAAATAAATACCGCATCGTTTGCGCCATTGTTTTCACGCATCAAATTGCTTTTATTAAAAATGTTTTCACACACACCGAATACGACACTTGGAACAACCCAAAACGCAAAAAGAAAAACTAAGAGGTCAACATGATTTCAATCCAACAAACACTAACAACTTGGGCAAAATTACATCAAACGGTGCATCCACCAGAAACCGAACAGCAGTACGTTGCGCTGCTCGAGTTTGTGAATACACTGACCAATGAAAAAGACATCAGCACCGAACCTGTGCAAAGCCTATTCTTACTGGCTTGCCAATACCTTAAAACATGGGAAGACAGTAACGAACCACCCGTACCAGACAGCAGCCCACTCGAGCATTTACAAGCTCTGATGACTGAGCGCGGCATAAGCCAGTACCAATTGCAAAAAGCTGGTGTGGCAAAACAACCTGTGATTTCTAGGGTGCTTAGTGGTGAAAGACAAATTTCTAAGGAATTAGCCAAGAACTTAAGCACTTTTTTTCAAGTGCCGTACAAGATTTTCTTATAATTCCCCTGCAAAAGCTTTGCTTAAAACACTTGGCAGTAAAGCGTTTAACTCGAGTCATCTCATACAAAACCAAGAAATTTGTACTACACTAGGCTCACAAGCGGCTTGTTTTCCGAACTGTCACCGTATGGTGCGCGTGCCTGAAAAGGCTAGGAAACAAGCCAATTTATTTTGTAGCGCCTAAAAACAGAATGTCTTCGACTTTATGCCGAATCAAATCCAGAAAACTTTGACCGGATTTCTCGAGGTGAGCACTTCGGTACAAAGCACCTGAAACCATGTCTGCCAACTGAATCAAACTATCTGAAGCAGAATCAACAAATTTGCAGTCAGCAATGACACCTGTTCCCAACTTTTGTCGCAAATATGTTTTGAAAGCATTCTTAAATTCACGACTTCCAGAACCATCTACTCGTAGTTTTGCAGGTTGAATTTGAGATTGAAATTGCTGCAAAACTTGGGCTACAAAAAATTGATAAAAATGTTCGTTAGAGACTTTCAACGATTCATCTAAATTTTGTTTGTCCACCAGCAGCGCACAAATACGAAATGGTAAATCTTTGACGCGTTCAAGAAAAAGCGAACGTAAATCGTTGGACATTTTATTAAACTTAAACTCGAAACCCGAATGCAATCGAAGTTGCTGACGAAGTGATTTGATCGCAGAAGCCGTGCTTTCCGCGTCTTCTGCCGAAGCAAAAATGACCAGAGCAATAACAAAATGGGTACTCGAACCTTGATTAAATTTGAAACCAGCGTCACCGCTCTCGTCTAAAAAAACCAGCATTACAATTCGCCTGCAAAGGCTTTGCTTAAAACACTTGGCAGTAACGCATTTAACTCGAGTCGAGTGGCTTCTTGGAGTTTCTCGAGGGAAGAGAGTTGAGATTTATAATCTTTAAGAATCCGAACTACATCTGTTTGTTGCTCGAGCGTAGGCAAAGGAACAACAATCTCTCGAACACGCCCCGTACTTAGTGTGTACAAGCCACTCGAGGTTCGGCTGCGTTCTAACATTTGTTCGCGCCCGACAGGACTATTAAAGTAAGCATTTAAGAATTCTGGCTGAATAAATTTTTGATCTGGTCGTACTCGAATCACATGATTTTGATGCACGCAATCTTCTATCTGACCTGTAAACAAAGCCGCTCTACCAATATGATCTTTGCTTCCATTGCCTTCAATGACAAGTACATCACCAGATTCTAATTTCCAACGCTCAAATTCTTCGGCATTCACTTCAAAATAACGCGGGTCAGAAGTATCTATTCGATTTCTTTGGACATGGGCAACCGTGATGTACCTTCTTGGATTTGCACCAGGCAAACGATTAGCTGATTTTTGAATACCACTGCGCACTTCACAAAGCTCGCCCACACTTTTTCTGTCCCATAAAGGATTATCGAATACTCGAGCAGCAATTCTATGGTCAAGAAATTCTCGTTCTTCACTTGCTTTCTCTCGTAATCCTCGAGCTTCAGCAATTTGTGCGGCTAGGTTTTCCACTCGAGCCACAATGCGTTTTTGTTCCTCGAGCGGCGGGAGGGGAATTTCTTGCTCAAGAAACTTAGATTCCTGTAAGTACAGACGATTTGTACTACCTTCACTTGCTCGAATACAAAATTCAATAAACTGGTGAGTTTTCGTTAAAAAGTTAAAATACTGAGCATCGAGACGAGTATTTATTACATCAAAAACCCAAAAATTTCCCGTAATGATTCCACCTGCACAGATTTTCGGGATAACACCAAATGCACCATTTCGAGCATCAATTTTAGAAAGAATGAATTGTCCTTCATCAACTAAAAATTGTCGTTTTGTACCAATTTGAATGCCTAGAACTTGGTCACGTACTTCCACTCCAAGTCCTTTTATACGAATTGTTAAGCGTTTATATTGTTGTGTATCATCAACGTCAATTTCACTTTTTTTCCGCTTCAAAACTTGCTCGAGGCGCACACTTTCCCAGGCTTGGGTCATGCTTCTACCATAAGAACATTAAAACCTTCTTGCCTAAAGTGCTTATCGCTGGTTAAAACATCAGAAATACCTTGCTCACGTATGAGCAACATGGACATGCAATCGGTCAGGCTGTAATGCTTATCGGCACGTTGTTCATAAAAATCGATTCCCTGAACAAGTTTTGCTCGACTCGAGTGCAATACACGTATTTGCTCGTTCAGCATGATGCCTTTGACAAAAGCGGTTACTTTTCTTCTAAAAAACGGGCTGGTTTTCGAGAAGAAATTCATGAATTCGGTTAAGACAGCATCAGTTGTGACGAGCGTATTTTTCTCGAGTTCACTGATTTTCTCGACGGCAAGCGGGTGCTTTTGGTCTGTAAGGTCAAAAAGGGAAATCCAAAATGCAGTGTCAACAAAAACAGCTTTAATCATTACGTTTTGGCGTTCCGTATAAGTAATGATCGTGCTGATGTGCGCCGTCTTTGGGTAATTTCTCGAACTCTTCGATGGGAATATCTTTCGTGCATTCCCTGGCAAACTCGAGCAAAGCCAGTCCCACATGGGGTTTTGCTTGTTTTTTAGTTGTTTTTTCTCTGGGTGCGGTCATGGTGTTAGTTTAGCGCTTTCTTCAAGTCTTGCAAAATCTCTAAAATCCGTGTTTCCTTAACCAAAATATCCTCGAGCAACTGCTCTGGCGGTAAGTGCAGCAAGTCCTCTTGAGCGTTCGGGTTTTTAATGTCAAGGTTGTAATTGTTTTGCTTGATCGCTTCCACGTTGACTTGCCAGGCGTAATCGTTGGCTTCGCGCTTTTGCCACCAGGTCATCAAATTCGTAAATTCTTCCAGTTGCACGGGTTGGGTTTTGGTGTAATTCTTACGACCTTCTGGCAACTTATGTTCGTAATACCAAACGTCTTTGGTTGGAGCACCGTCCCTCGAGAAGAACAACAGGTTTGTGGGAATGCTGGTGTACGGCGCGAAAATACCGTTTGGAAGCCGCACGATGGTGTGTAAATTAAATTCCTCGAGCATCTGTTGTTTGATTCTTGCCGCGACCCCTTCGGCAAAAAGTGTGCCGTTTGGGACGATTAACGCGGCGCGTCCTCCAGGGCTGTTTTTGTTGGTACGACGTAATTTTCGCATAATCAGTTGTAAGAACAACAGCGCGGTTTCGCTGGTGCGTTTGTCGGCTGGGAAATTGTTTTGAATGTGGCGTTCTTCTTCACCACCAAACGGTGGGTTGGCTAAAATCACGTCCACGCGGTCGGTGTCGCCAATGTCGGTCAGGTTAAAGCGTAGGCTGTTGCCCGAGTCTATGCGCGGGGCGTTTAAACCGTGCAGGGTTAAGTTCATTTGTGCCAGCAGGTACGGTAAGGGTTTGGCTTCGCCGCCCAGCACGCTGTCGGTTTGAAGTTTGACAATGTCTTGGGTGGTTTTGGCTTGAGGTTTTAAGTGCTCGAAAGCTTCGACCAAAAAACCACCCGTGCCGCAGGCGGG
>JANMUC010000158.1:0-2978 GCA_031391225.1 Deinococcales bacterium | reverse complement strand
GCACGTTCCACTGTGTTGACCGTGGTACAACCGGACAAACCAACCAAGCCAACAGTGCAGCACAGGCTGACAGAGGCAAATATAGTAGGAATCTTCATTTTGATATCGTTGTAATTTAGTTCGGGCAATTCCGATGCGGTTGGGCGGACAAACTCATGACTTCGCCTAAATCGGCACTGACCAGCAACACGCCCAAGCCCTTATCCCTGGCAGCCACAATCTGTTCGTGAATAAATTCAATTGCACCAATATCCACACCTCGAGTTGGCTGGCTGGCAATCAAGATTTTTGGATCACGTGAAAGTTCGCGTGCGACAATGATTTTTTGGGCGTTGCCACCAGAATAATTCGAGGCGGGCAGTTCGATGCTGCGAGGTCGCACATCAAATTCTTCGACCAACGCCCGCGCTCGGGTTTCGATGCCGTTAAAGTCCAGCAAGCCAAAACGTCCAGCGTTCAAACTGGTGTGCTGATCGCCAAGAATCAAATTTTCTGCCGTCGAATACTCGAGCACCAATCCGCGTTCGTTGCGGTCTTCTGGAATGTGACTGACACCCGCCTCCCGCACCGTCCTCGAGTCTTGATGCGCCAGACTTTCGCCCATGTATTTGATGGTGCCGCTCGAGTGTATCAGCCCGGTGATGGCTTCAACCAGTTCGGATTGTCCGTTGCCTTCAACGCCCGCAATGCCAACAATTTCACCTGATCTGACCGTAAAACTTACACCGTGCACCTTGGCGCGTTCACCCCGCTTTCCGACAGTCAAATTGGACAACTCGAGGGCAGGAACGCCAGGCTCGGCTGGTTTCTTCTCGACATTCAGAATCACATCACGACCGACCATCATGCGGGCAATTTCTGGCGGGGTGATGCCAGCGGTGCCTACCGTCCCGATCATTCTGCCGTTGCGCATGACCGAAATACGGTTGCTGACCTCGATCACCTCGCGCAATTTGTGCGAAATAAAAATCACAGCATTGCCTGCTTTCGCATAGCTTTTGAGGAATTCAAATAACTCCTCGGTTTCCATTGGCGTTAACACCGCCGTCGGTTCGTCCAAAATCAGGATGCTCGAGTTGCGATAGAGCATTTTTAGGATTTCCACTTTTTGTTGTTTGCCAACGGGCAAGTCTTCAATGATGTCTTCACTTGAAAGTTCAAAATTAAATTGTTTGATCAATGCCGCCACCTTGACTCGAGCCGAGTTCATGTCCATGTTAAAACTCGAGCCTGGCTCCAAACCCAAAATGATGTTCTCCATGACGCTGAGCGGTTCGACCAACATAAAATGTTGATGCACCATGCCGATGCCTTGTTTGATGGCGTCGTTCGGGTTGGCAAGTTGAACCTTGTTACCATCAATTGCAATTTCGCCAGTATCTGGACGCTGCATTCCGTATAAAATTTTCATCAAAGTACTCTTGCCAGCGCCGTTCTCGCCGACCAGCGCGTGAACTTCGCCCCACAGCACCTCGAAACTGACATTGTCGTTCGCCAGCACCAACGGAAATTGTTTGGTGACGTTGTTCATCGCCACGGCGTTTTGGGATTTATGATTTTGGGTCATGCTCTAATTATGGCATCTCGAGACTTAAAAAAAAGGGAGCGCTTTCGCGCCCCCCTCAAAACTCGAGATACAGTTTACTTGCTAGGAACTTTGATCTTGCCGGAAATAATATCGGCTTTCAAAGCCTCGAGCTTCTTGATGGTGGTGCTGCTGACCAGTGATTTGTTGTAAGCGTCAATGGCGTAACCAACGCCGTTGTTGTCCAAACCGAATTCTCGAGCGCCTGTGGTCCAACCTTTAGCGTCGGCGGCGTCTTTGATGATTTGGTAGACGGCGGTGTCAACGCGTTTGAGCATTGAGGTCAAACCGTAATTGAGGGTCTTTGGATTGTTGTCGCTGTCACCAATGTAGTTCTGGTTGGCGTCAACACCAATAAAGAACATTGGGCGATCATTTGCGCTAACGCATTTGGCTTTGTAATCTGCTGGTTTTGCCAGTGATTTGATAGCCACATTCATTGGATTGAGCTTGATGCCTGTTGGTAATTTGGCGCTGTTGACGCACTTGGAGTCTTTAATGTAGGTTTGGACGCCCGAACCACTCGCGCCGGCTGCGGCGTAAATGATGTCCGCGCCTTTGGCGGCTTGGGCAGCGCTGATTTCTTTGGCTTTGGCTGGGTCATTCCAAGCACTTGGCGTTGTACCAACGTAATTGCTGATCACCGTGCACTTGGGGCAAGCGAATTTGACGCCTGCGGTGTAACCGGCGTCAAATTTGTGAATCAGCGGAATGTCCATGCCGCCAACAAAACCGACCACATTGGTGCTGGTGGTCTTGCCGGCGATATAACCGACCAAGAAGCTGCCTTCGTGCTCGCGGAAAACTGCGCCAGTGGTGTTTGCACCTTCTGGGACATCGTCAATCACGGCAAACTTGGTGTCAGGGAATTCTTTGGCGGTTGCCGAAATGGCGGAAGTGTTGGCAAAGCCCACACCGATCACCAGATCAAAACCGTCTTCGGCGAACTTGCGGATGCCTTGACCAACCTGGCTCGGATCGCTCGGTTCGAAATCGCGGTAATCGATTTTCAGGTCTTTAACTGCTTTTTGAGCACCCTCATAGGCACTCTGGTTGAAGGACTTATCGTTCTTTCCACCGGCATCGAATGCGATACCGACGCGAACTTGTTGTTGCGCGGTCGTAAAACCTGCGGCGAGTGCGAGAGCAACAATTCCCAATGCGACTTTCTTCATACTTCCTCCTCTTACGTTTTCCTGCTTGAGTTGCGCTTTGCATTATGCCAGAGTCTCGAGCATTGCAACAGGGGGTAAGGCTGTGAATTGAATTATGAAACCTTGAGTTTGTGTCAATTGTGTTTCGATTTTAGAATTCATATGGTGGAAACTCGAGCCTTGTTAGGTTTTGTTGGCTTTGAGATGGGTGCAAATTCTGAATCGATTCAGTTTATCTT
>JANMUC010000154.1:0-8047 GCA_031391225.1 Deinococcales bacterium | reverse complement strand
CCCGATTTGGGTCGCCGAGCACCGGAAAAAAACCGAATTTGGCGGCTTGATGGGCGAACAAGAAATCTTTATCGTTTGGTCCGTACACCCCTGGCGGGCGCAAAATGCACCACTCGAGGTCCTTGGTTTCGAGCACACGGTATTCGCCCTCGAGTTTGCTGCGCCCGTACGACGTGATCGGTTCTGGCGGGTCGGATTCTTTGCGTGGGCGTTCAATCGTGCCCGGACCTGCCGCTGCGAGGCTCGAGATGTACACCAGTTTTGCGCCCGCAACTTTTGCGCCCACAGCCGCCGCCCGAGTGCCTTCCGCGTTCGCCCACATGAATTCTGCCTCAGAGTTGGCGCGGGTCGCTCCCGCCAGGTGGTAGACGACGCTGCACCCTTCGCTGGCGCGGGTGACATCGGCAGTTCTTAAATCGCCCGATACCCGAATTAAATTTGGGTCGCTCGAGGGGCTGGACTTGCCCGATTTGGGACGAACCAAAACCCGAACCTGAAAACCCTGTTCGAGAAGCGCTTTGCTGAGGTGGGAGCCGATGAAGCCACTCGCGCCCGTAATCAGTACTTTCTTTTGGGTAGCCATACAATGATGACATCGTACAACGTCAGCCCAAAACTCGCGTCCGGTCGATGTGAACGGTTAAACTGTAATCGTGAGCATAAAAGCAGACCATTGATTCGCGCCCGTGCGCTCGAGGGCATGATTGAACCCTTCGCAGACCGTCAAGTTCGGGCAGAGGGCGAAGCGAAGATCATCAGTTACGGACTCTCGAGCTTTGGTTATGACCTTCGCGCGGCGCGGGAATGGAAGATTTTTGTCAACGCGTTTCATACGGTGGTTGACCCGAAAGAGTTTGACCCTAAAGGTTTTGTTGACTTCGAGGGCGATGAGTGTATCATTCCGCCGAACAGTTTTGTGCTGGCTCGCAGCGTTGAATACATGCGCATTCCAGAAAACGTGATGGTTGTTGCCGTCGGGAAAAGTTCGTATGCACGCTGCGGGGTGGTGGCAAACGTCACGCCTTTGGAGCCAGGTTGGGAAGGGCATGTCACCCTCGAGTTCTCGAACACCACGCCGCTCCCTGCCCGAATGTACGCCAATGAAGGTTGCGTGCAACTCTTGTTTTTTGAAGGCGAACGCCCAGATGTCACCTATGCAGACCGCAAAGGTAAATATCAGGGTCAAACGGGTGTGACCCTGCCCAGGTTGTAATACGCGAGATGTGATTGACATCCCAACATTTTGTGATTACATTGTAATTACAAAACGAGGTTTCTATGGCTGGAATTTCATCACAACTTGTCAAAATAGGGAATTCGCAAGGTATCCGAATTCCAAAAACAATCCTCGAGCAACTTGATTTCTCAAATGGCATTGAATTGTTGGTTGTAAATAAGCAACTGATCGTTCGTCCAAAACTAGTTCCTCGAGCAAATTGGAGCGAGCGATTCGACCAAATGCACATCAATCAAGACGATGTTTTACTCGACCCTGAATCCGAAAATGCGTTTGACTTTGAAGAGTGGCATTGGTGAACCGATTTGAGGTTTTTCTTGTCAATCTCGAGCCGACCGTTGGCGTTGAAATTCGTAAAATTCGCCCGTGCGTTATCGTCTCGCCAGATGAAATGAACGATTATATTCAAACCGTGATTATTGCACCGCTGACCACCAAAACGCGAAGGTATCCAACTCGGGTTTCGTGCCAGTTAGAAGGCAAACAAGCATTCGTAGTTTTGGATCAACTCCGCACTGTGGACAAAGTGAGACTTTATAAACATTTGGGAAAGCTAGACGAGACGACCCAAGTTGAAATACTCGAGGTTCTTCAAGAAATGTTCGCATAATATAGAGTTCCTCGAGATTTTAGCAAAAAGAGATGGTTTTTCAACCCTGTGTGGTGTCTGTCGTGAAACCAACAGTTGAAACTTAAATCTTTCGTTAAGCTCGACTGGTGAAAACCGTCTTCTTTGATCCGCTCTGTCCGTTTGCCTGGCGTGGCTTGGAACTCTTAAATGCCCTGAGCATCGAATTTGATGCTCGAGCGTACAGTTTGTATCAGGGCAACCACGCGGCGAACACGGTTTTAAACCGTGGTGAACCCGTCTGGAAAATTGCCCACGTGCCGCTTGAGGAATTAACAGACGTTCAACGCCTCAGTCTGGATTCTTTTGTCGCTCTTGCTGCGGCAAAACACCAAGGAACAGCCAAACACCATCATTTCGCCCTCGAGTTGATGCGGGCAAAGCATCAGGGCAAGCTCGAGTTTGGCACTGAGGTTTTCGAGAACGCGGCACAAAAAGCGGGTTTAAACCTCGAGCGATTCAAATCCGATTTTGCGGACACTGCGGTGCGTCGCCACGAAATTTCCAAAGACCTTGATGCCGCCGATGAAATTGCGGTCTTTGGCACGCCAACCATTGTGCTCGAGTCTGGTCATGCAGCTTATTTTCGGTTTGCCAACTTGCCAACCGATCCTGAGGCGCAACAACAACTTTGGGATTTGTATGTCGCCACGCTCGAGAATCCTGCCAAGGTTGAAACCATTAAACGACCGCGTGAGGTGGTCACGCCAAATTCGGTGTATCAAGCCAAGAATTGATACTCGAACATAACTTTATTGTGTTGAAGCGTTAGACTGAATTGGTAATAACTCAAGCTCGAGATTTCAAGGGGGATGTATGCGTAAATCATTGAAGGTCGGGTTTATCTTGGCTACCGCGTTCGGATTCACGGCATTGCTCGCCTCTCAGGCACAAACCAGCAAGGTTTCAATCACGTACTGGCAGTACGCTTTCGATTCCAAAGTCAAAATTATCAACACGATCATGGCTGAGTTTAACAAGGCAAATCCCGAGATCGAAGTCAAGCAAGAAAATTTTCCGTACGACGGCTTTATTCAAAAAGTCGAGTCGTCGTTGGCGGCAGGACAAGGACCCGATGTGGTCAACTTGTTTTACGGTTGGGTTCCGCAATTTGCGGGCAACGGTTTGATTCAATTGCCCGAAGCCGATTTCCCCGCCAAGTCGCTCGAGGCAAATGTTGGACCGTTGATGAAAGCCTCCAAGATTAACGGCAAGTACTGGGCTGTACCGACGGCGGTACGCACCTTGGCGGTGTTTTACAACAAGGACTTGTTCAAAGCTGCCGGTATTGTCAAACTGCCCAAGACCTGGGCAGAACTGTCAGTCGCAGCCCAAAAAATTCAAAAAACCGATGCCGGTAAAATTCAGATTGCCGGCTTGGCACTTTCGCCGCAAGGGCAAGACCACCACTTGTTCCGCGAGGTCCTGGTACGCCAATGGGGCGGTAAGCCGTACACCGCCGACTTCAAGAAAATCACGTACAATTCCGAAGCTGGACTCGAGGCTTGGAAGTTTTACTTGGGGCTGGTGTCATCTGGCGCGGCGGCTCGAGGGCTTGATTTGTTCCCTGCCTCGACCAATGCCTACCGTGATGCCTTTATTGCCGGACGGGCGGGCATGATCATCGACGGTTCTTTTGCCATCGGTTCGATTCGCAGCGCTGCAAAGTTTAACTGGGGCGTATTCGAGCTGCCAGTCAAAGCGACTGGAGGTTTGCGCAGCAACTTTGGCTCGTACTGGGTGCACGGTTTGACCCGCAATGCGACGGGCGCAAAATTGGCGGCTGGCGTGAAGTTCTTAAAATATTTGACCAGCGAAAAAGTCCAGCGTGACTGGCTGGCAAATGTTGGCGAGATTCCAGCCAACACCAAATTGGCTTCAGATGCCGCACTGCGCAAAGACCCCGTTTTTGGACCGTTTGTGGCGACCCTGCCCTTTGCTCACGCCACTTTTTTTGCCAATGAAGCCGATCAACGCAAAGCCGTTTGGGATGCCGCCGACAGCGTTTGGCTGACCAAAGCTGATCCTGCCAAAACGCTGGCGCAAGCTGCCGCCACCGAGCAAAAAGTCTACGACGATTATTTTGCTTCAATCAAAAAATAACCCAGTCTCGAGGCGCAAAACTTGCGCCTCGAACTTAGTTGTTCCAAGGAAGGCTAAAAGTGCGCAATCTAAAATTGATATTTTTAATCCCGATTTTGGGTTCGTTCGTGATGGCACAAAGCAACCGTGTGCTCGAGAAGCCAAGCGGATTTTCGTACCTGTTGCCGCAAGGTTGGGTTTCAAAAACCATACCCGGCTACCAGCACAAATTTGCGATGGCACCAGCAAGTCAGGGCTTTGCACCCAATATCAATTTTGTTTTTGAAGACTTTGGCGGTTCGCAGTCAGATTACGTGACTGCCAGCAAAAACGCGCTCAAGAAAGGCTTAAAAAACGTTAAAATACTGTTTGAAACTCGAGTCCAGACCAAGAATGCTGGGAACGCCATCAAACTTGGTCTGCAAGATTTACAAGAAGGAAAACTGCTGTTCCAAGCCTTTTATTTTCTGGACGCCAAATCCAAAAAATTTGTGATCACTTGCACCACCCTTCCCAGCCAACGCGTCAAGCTCGAGCCTGATTGTGATGCGTTGTTGAAATCGTTTACCCTCGAGTGACGTGACCCAAAAACCGAGCCGAAAACCCTTAAGCCTCGCGCAACGCCAAGCACTCTGGGCGTATGTCTTTTTGCTCGTGCCGATGGCATTCTTTTTGCTGGTGCGTTTGTACCCAGCTTTCTCGAGCTTGCTCTTAAGTCTGCGCGATTACCGTCCGTCTCGAGAGGTCAACCCGTTTATCGGTCTGAAAAATTTTCAGGACATTGCAGCCGATGCCGTGTTCTGGCGTGCGATGCTCAACACGCTTTTGTACACCCTCATCGGCGTGCCAGCGCAGTTGGTGCTGGGGATATTGGTTGCCTTGATGCTTCAAGGCATCAACAAAGCCAGAGGTTTGTTTCGTGCCATTTACTTTATGCCTTTTGTTACACCAATCGTGGCAAGCGCTTGGGTTTGGCAGAGCTTTCTCAATCAAAATTTTGGTCCGGTCAATCAACTCTTTACGATTCTAGGGCTTCCAAATCAACCTTTTTTCGCCTCACCGTATCAAGCCTTGCCGAGCGTGGCAGCATTTGTGGTCTGGCAGCAACTCGGGTTTCAGATTGTTTTGTTTTTGGCGGGGCTTGAAGCCATTCCGCGCACCTACCTCGAGGCGGCAAGCTTGGACGGCGCGAGTGGCTGGCAGGTTTTTAGGTACATCAAACTGCCGCTTTTAAATCCAACCATTGTTTTTAGCGTGGTCATCGGCACGACAGGGTTTTTGCAATTGTTTGCCCAGGTCGTCAACATCAACTTCGGCGATCAGGGTGGACCGTTGAACAGCACCCTGACCGTGGCAGTCTACATTTACAAGGTCGCGTTTCAAGATTTTAAAATGGGCAGAGCATCGGCAATTACCGTTGTGCTGTTCGCCATCATTTTGTTAATCACCGTCTTTCAATTGCGCGTCTTGAGAAGGCGGGTGGATTACTGATGCAAACATCTTCAAAACCTCGAGCTTCGAGCAATCAAACGTGGTTGTATGTTGTACTCACGCTCGGAAGTCTACTGACCGCATTCCCGTTTTTCTGGATGCTGTCCACCAGTTTTAAAACCTATTCAGACGTCTTCCAACCAGGTTTCTTTCCGCCAAATCCAACGCTCGAGAATTATGTTGAGGTCATCGCTAGAACCAGTTTTTTGCGTTGGTTTCTCAACTCGATTTTGGTCGCGGCAGGTACGACGATTTCGGTGTTGTTTTTCGATTCGTTGGTTGGCTATACGCTGGCGAAACTCAAATTCCCGGGTAAAGAAATAATTTTTGTCTTGATTCTATCAACACTGATGATTCCCACCGAAATGCTGGTCATTCCGTGGTTTGTCGGTGCGGTTCAATTGCGCATTGCCGACTCGTATTTTGCCATTGCGCTGCCTGGTCTAATCTCGGCATTTGGCGTTTTTCTAATGCGAGGTTTCTTTGAAGGCATTCCCGACGAACTTTTTGATGCCGCCCGGATTGATGGTTTAAGCGAGTTTGGATTGTTCTGGCGGGTTGGCTTGCCATTGGTTAGACCTGCCTTGAGTGCGCTGGCGATCTTTACCTTCTTAGGCAATTACAATGCGTTTCTGTGGCCATTGATTATCATTCAAAGCGCTGGAATGCGAACCCTTCCTGTCGGCATCGCGCTTTTTTCGGGCGAAACTGGCGGGCAATGGCATCTGATTATGGCAGCCTCGAGCCTCGCCGTGATTCCGGTGCTGGCGGTGTTTGCGGTGTTTCAAAAGCAAATTATTGAAGGTGTGGTGCTGACAGGTGTTAAAGGCTGAACTCGGGTAAGATGGTTGCGTGAGCGATCCCAGGCGTTGGAGTGAAGATTACGTGGCGCATGTCTTGCGTCCAAATTTCTCTCAAGCCAAGCGTTACTTGTTCAAACCGCTTTTGATGGCGAACAAAGCCCATGCCGTCATGCTCGAGCGTTGCGGTTTACTCGAGCGTACCGAAGCCCGAAAATTGTTATCGGCACTTCGTGATATTGATGCGGCTGGCTCGAGGTCTTTCGCCTATTCTGAACGCTTTGAAGACTTGTACTTTGCCGTCGAATCGCGTTTGATCGAACTGGCTGGCGTGGATGCGGGAGGCAATTTACAGATTGCTCGCTCGAGAAATGACCTTGATGCTGCCATGATTCGCATGGTCTTGCGCGAAACGATTCTGGGGATTCTCGAGGCACTTGCGGACTTAAGGCGGGCATTGATTGATAGGGCGCTCGAAAACGTGGATTCGATCATGCCCGGTTACACCCACAATCAACCCGCGCAACCGACCACGCTGGCGCATTATTTGGGCAGTGTCATCTCAACACTCGAGCGTGATGCGCGGCGTTTTCACATGGCTTTTGGCACGGTCAACCGCAGTCCGCTGGGTGCGGCTGCCATGACGACCACAGGCTTTCCAATTCGCCGCGATTTAAGTGCCGAATTGCTTGGTTTTGAAGGACTGGTGGTCAACGGCATTGATGCGGTTGGCAGTTCAGACCATTCGCTCGAGAGTGTCAATGCTGTGCTGACCTGCGAATCGAATCTCTCGAGGTTTAATTTTGATCTTTTAACCTGGTCAACCCGTGAGGTAAATTTTCTTCGCGTGCCAGATCAGTTCGTGCAAATCAGTTCGATCATGCCGCAAAAACGCAATCCAGTTGTCCTCGAGCATGTTCGTGCCAAACTTGCCAGGGCGCACGGTGCGGCGCTGACAGTTCTGAGCTTGTCGCGCAATGTTCCTAACGGTGATATCAACGATGTTGGCGAGCACATGATAAACCCAGTGTTAAGCAGCTATACCGAACTTGACGAAGCCATCAACTTGCTTTCGAGCCTGATCGAAACTTGTGGGTTTAACACGCCTTTAATGCTCGAGCGGGCGGGTGAGCATTTCACCACCGCTACGGCACTGGCAGATTTTTTGGTTTCAGAGTTGAAATTGCCGTTCCGCACCGCGCATCACATCACATCAACCGTGGTCACTTTGGCTTACTCGAGAAACCTGAGCTACCGCGAGGTCAACGCGGCATTGGTGATTGAAGCTGCCGAACAACCGCTCGAGATTACCGATGCTCAAGTCAGATTAGCCCTCGATCCACAAGCCTTCATCGCTGCCCGTCGAATTCCTGGTGGTACTGCGAGGGAAGCGATTTTACCGTTTTTATCCGATGCCCAAACCGCTCTCGAGGCGGATGAACGCTGGCGGCGCAGCACCAACAGCAGTTTGCGTCACGCCAAATCCCATCTTGAGGCAGAAGTCGATTCGATTCTCGAGCGTTGAGGCGATTGGTCTTGTCGTATAGATCTTGACCATAAAACGCACCTGTCTTGACCCGAAAGATGCACCTTCTTGATGCCAAAACGCACCTAGCGGGCGGCATCGCTGACGGGCTGGGTCGCTTCGGGCATGGTCGCTTCTTGACCATAAAACGCACCTTACGGGCATGGTCGCTTCTTGACCATAAAACGCACCTTACGGGCATGGTCGCGTATTGACCATAAAACGCACCTTACAGGCAGGGTCGCTCTCGAGAAAGGAATGAAACACCCTTCACCCGGTGGTGG
>JANMUC010000153.1:0-2371 GCA_031391225.1 Deinococcales bacterium | reverse complement strand
CAAGAGTTCCGAGCGGGCAGTTTACGGTTCCGTCTTTTTGATTGCAGAGACCTTGCGAAGAACTGACCGAAACAAAGCTGGCATTTTGTGGAATTGGATTCAGTAACGTGACGTTGGTGGCATTGTTTGCGCCAATATTCTTAACAGTCATTGTGAACGTTAGATTTTTGCCGATCTGAACAGTTGGTGTTAAGGCGCTTACGCTCAGCTCGAGGTCTGTGTTGACGGCGATATCAGGAGTGCCTTGATTGCATGACACTAAGCTTGCGGCACAAAGTATGATGAAAAGACATTGAAGCAATTTTAATGAGTTTCGATTTTTATTCATAATCTCCCCTGGGGTTTCATCATCCCCAGATGAGAATCACTGATTTGCGGCTGTGAATTATGGCGATTTGATAAGCTTAATGAGAAACTGGTCAATGTAAAAATCTTCGTCTCAGTCAATGTCAATTGCATTTAAGAAAAATCGAAGTGTCAGAAAGCAATCAATCTCAGAATTCAAATTTTAAGTCTCATCTAGCATCTCATGGAGTTATTACGTTTTTCACAAGGTGAAAATCTTACAATGAACAAAATGTTAAAGGAAATTCAATCGGTTTCTCATTAAATTAGATTAATCATTTGATCGAAGTGGTACAAAAGCAATAGAACCAAACCATAAGAACCAAAACATTGTTACAATTCGGCGTTCGAAATACCTCTCAAAGATCAAATTAAATTTAAGATTAAAACCAAATTATCAAAAAGATGTTGTAATGTCTCACGCCAAGTTTCAAGCTTGGGTGAAAGGTGAACCGTGCGCAAGAGCATCCGAAAAGCCCGTTCTTACGCAATTTATTATGGTTATGACCGAGTCGAACAACTCTGGCAATACGACGCCGTTGTATTGCATCCTGGGGCGCATTCGAAAGAGGAATTACATTCCCTGAGCGAACTTCACACCGTCGCCTTGGCATACCTTTCGATGGGTGAAGATGCCAATACAGACGTAATCGAGCCACAGCCGTGGTGGAAACCGTCGATCACCGGTCGCGTGCAACGAAACCTCGAGTTTGGTGCGTACCTCGTCGATCCTGCACATCCCGAATGGCAAGCCCAGGTGCTCGAGAATGCCAGAAAAAGTTTAAAAATGGGTTTTCACGGCTTGTTCCTTGATACGCTGGACTCGAGCGATGAAGCCGACCAACTGGCATTGGCTAAATTAATCATCAAACTTCGGGCAAAGTTTCCAAATATTGCCTTGGTTTTGAACCGGGGTTTTCGGGTGTTGTCTCGAGTTGCGCCGATTGTTGACGGCGCTTTATTTGAGGGTTTGAGCACCACCTGGCAAATGCAAAAATCTGGCAATCCAAAGTATTTGAAGCTCGATAAAGCGATGAAAGCTGCAAATCGTGAAGTCGCCGCCTCGATGGTGTCATGGGCGGAGCATTACGGTTTTGCCTGTTGGGCGCTTGATTACGAAGACAACGCCGAGTTGAAAGCCTTCGCGCAACGCGAAGCCAAAAAACTTGGCTTTATTTCGTTCACTTCAAATTGGCAACTGCTCAGGGTTTAAAGATTTTTACACAATTGCAAAAAAGCAGTCTAAATATTGGCTCACCAGCACCAATCAGACTGCTTTTTCACTCGGGAATTTACAAACCTTGACGCAAAATTTCGTTTAAATAAAACGCTTCCTGCGCGTACCTGCGGGCTTCAAATTCGTGCGAACCAAGCTTTCCATTGTGCGAAGCCAAAAAATTTGCTTCGTTGGCTTTAACAATTGCCAAAGCCCGCACAATCTCGAGCCGTTTTGCCAGCGCTACCATGTGCTTTGCGGTGGTTCTAATGTCGTTTAAAGTGCTCGGTACAGCTTCAGGATCAACATCGGTTGATTGCTCGAGTTTTTGTGCCAGCTCAAGCATTTTCGCCGCACGGCTGCGGGCGCTGTCAACAGTATGCCCGTAGGTGCTGGCTTCTGTTAAAATTTGGTTCATCTCGTCACTGATTTGCTGAACGGTTAACCCCATCGTCTTGCCTCTTCTTTCCAATTCATTGGGTGATTTAAAACGGTTTGAGCACCAATTTTTTAAATTTCAGTTACCAACATAACCGATTGAGGTTTTTTAAAGTTCGGTTTGGAATTTATTTGGTCATTGAACTGCTTTGATTCTATACCTTTTTTTAATTCCAAGTGGTGAAAAATCCTGCACTTAAACGTGTCATCAAGCCGGAATTGGACACGAAATCACGAGACTTGATGCTATTAGTAATTTTATCGCGTCCAGGTTTGGGTCGTAGGCTTGCATGATACTGACCCCAGAAGTGAGTAATCAAAAACACAATGAGGGACGTTCTTTAACGCGAATCTTGCGCTGTGAAAAAAGAA
>JANMUC010000616.1:0-5003 GCA_031391225.1 Deinococcales bacterium | reverse complement strand
CCTGCAATCACGCTCTGAATTGGTCGCCATGACGGGTGATGGTGTCAACGACGCACCGGCTTTAAAACGTGCCGATATTGGCGTGGCAATGGGGGTGACTGGTACTGACGTGGCGAAGGAAGCCTCGGCGATGGTGTTATTAGATGATAATTTTTCGACCATTGTGGCTGCGGTCAAAGAAGGTCGGGTCATTTTTGACAACATCCGCAAGTTCATTAAATACGCCCTGACCGGTAACGCTGGTGAAATCTGGACGATGCTGATTGGACCATTCTTGGGGATGCCCTTGGCATTGATGCCACTTCAGATTCTTTGGATTAATCTGGTGACGGACGGTTTGCCTGGTTTGGCATTGGGGGTTGAACCAGCCGAACACGGCACAATGAATCGCCCGCCTTACCCACCAAAGCAAAGCTTTTTTGAGCAAGGTCTGGGACGTCATATTCTCTGGGTTGGACTGCTGATGGGCGGGGTTTCATTGGCGACAGGCTACGTGTACTGGCGTGCAAAATCACCAGACTGGCAGACCATGGTATTTACAACATTGACGCTTTCACAAATGGGTCATGTCCTTGCCATCCGCTCGGGACGCGATTCAATCTTCACGCAAGGATTTGGATCAAATAAACCACTGCTGGCGGCGGTGGCGTTGACCTTCGCCTTACAGATGGCTGTGACCTACATACCGTTTTTGCAAACCGTGTTCCATACTCGAGCGCTGGCGCTTTCTGATCTGGCTTGGGCGCTTGGTCTTTCCAGCGTTGTGTTTTGGGCTGTCGAACTCGAGAAATTTTTTGCCCGACACCGTGAAGCCCGTTGATTGTTGCCATCAAAATGGTGTAACGAACTGCTCGAGTCTATTGACCACAATTGCAGTCTTATCAGAGGAGATGTTCTGAAACTCGAGTCATCAGAAATTCTGGCATAAAATTTTCTTTGGGACATCCGCAATTGGGCTTAATGAGTGCAAAACCCATAAGTTCGAGATATTTCGTGCCCAACAGTCCTTTGTGCAATTATTCAGGTTATTGAAAAACAGATTCATAGATAGAACGTGCTAATTGCATCGCTAAAAGTGGGGGCACGGCATTACCTACTTGGGTGAATTGACGAGCAGATGGACCTTGAAAAATGTAATTATCCGGAAAAGTTTGTATGCGAGCACTTTCTCTAACCGATAAAGTTCTTGGAATTTCAGGATGTAAATGTGACCTGCCGCCGCCTTTTGTGCCACCAGCAATAATCGTTTTTGAAGCAAACAGGGGATTGAGGCGATCAACTCTTCCCTGTTGATCACGTTGCCCGTAGAGTAGCTTCATATACCGAGCAACAGAATCTGCTTTATGTTCACGAGTTAAGTGATTTTGGATTCCATTTAGAGTTTCAGTTAACGCAGCATAACAAGGTACGATACTAGTAGAGTCAGCTTCAGGCATTTTTACGATTTTTTCTGAACGTGTGCCCAGAATAATTGCTCGACTTCGGTTTTGTGGAACTCCAAAATCGGCAGAATTAATTACTTGAGGAGTTATAACATTATATCCATTTTTATTAAATATTTCTAAAGCACGTTGAATCTGAATCCCATCATCAATACTTAGCAAACCAGGCACGTTTTCAATGAGAAAAACTCTTGGTTTAAATTCGATAATGTACCAGACAAAATCAAAAAGTAAGTTGCCATTTGTATGTGAGAATCCTGTTCTTTTAAAATTCTCTCCAGATTTCGAGAAACGCTGATTTGATGCAATACTGAAAGGTTGACATGGTGGTCCACCATGAAAAACACCTTCAAACGGGGTTTTAATTCCGACTTTTTCGCGTAAAAGATGACTATATTCTTCTTTATTTTGTATATCACCACTATGAAGTGGTGGTCCAAGAACCAACCAATCTGGTCTATTATGTCTAATAGTGTTACAAAATAATTCATTTATTTCAATTGATGCTAAATGATTAAAACCCGCAGCTTCAAATCCGAGATCAAGTCCGCCTCCACCAGAAAAAAAACTTACTACAGGAATCTGATTTTTTTCATGTTGGGAATCTGTAATTTTTTTATAGGGTTTTAGTATTTTACCATTTAAATTAAAAAGGGATTCTTGAAAATCGCTTGAATGGATATATGAAAGTGAATCATAATCTTTCCCTATTTTTTCAAGCTCTTTTTCTAAATCTAACCCATCATTAATACAAGAATCAATAAGTAAACGTTGTTCTTTAATAGGGATTCTTACCTCTCTATCGAAAAGCATCATAAAATAACCTCATTTTTAGCATTTTCGTAAACTGTTTTAGCTTCATTTTTTGAGACAAAATCTTCTTGCTGAGTATTATTTAACCATTGTCTATAGTAAGCATGTATGCTTCTATGACAATTTGGACAGATAGGCACAATATCATCTAAAGATGTACCCTTATTATCAATATAGATATTAGATGCAAGAGGCATCAAATGATGAATTTCTAAGATATTGTCTATCCAAGGATATTTATTTTTGGGTATACAATCACAAAAATTGCATTTAAATGGTTGAGGCAGTGTTTTAAATAATGCACTGCGAAGAGCTTGACTTCTTTCAACACGAAGATGTGTTACTCGAGTTCTCTTCCCTTCGATGAATAAAATATCACCCAAAGCCCTTCTCGTTGTGTTGATCTGGCTTTCAAGTGTAGAAATTTGCGAAATTTTTAGGATTTTTTCAGACCTAGTTAAATCATCTAAGATGGGTAAATTTGGTTCACAAATAGTCTTAATAGCATCGATACTTTCGCTATCCCCTTTTAGTATATCAAGATGTATTCTATCTTTAATCCATTTTAAAAAATTAAATTGACATATCACTATCAAAGATTCCCTGATTTGACGTTCTCTTTCTTTAGGGATTTTAATACTTTTACGAGTAAGATTTTTATAGTAACTTATGTCTTCTTTCCCAGTACAATCATTCGCAATGATATATTCAATGATATCGTTAAGAGATAAACTTGTTTCTTGGGCTGGTAATTCATATCTTGCGATAAGAAGCTTTACGACAGCACAAAAATAGAAACTATAAGTATCCGTTTTGCCATATTCTTTCGTGGGTATAAAAGGAAAAAATAATGACCGAATAATATGTGCATAATAATCGTCTGATGTAATTTCATTGTTGGCAATAGATTTACATAGATTTGTTGCTAAGAAAACTCGCTTCTCATCTGTGGTTGCTAAAAGAGCGGTCTCGAAAACACGACCATAATTACGCAGGAGGGCATAATTTTCTTTTTTCGGTAAAAATTTTAAACCAGTTTGTTTTTCCAGTTCTTCTCGAAGTGGATCTTGACTTTTTTCGATTTTTATTCCGTCAAGTGAAACTATCGCTTTTGCAAGTAAATAGATGTTATCAAACGTAAAATACGTTAGTCTACCCTGATCCCATCGCCACATTTCTGCCGCAGTCATTTCGTAGATAATACATTACGATCAGACCATACGCAAGAATTGGCAACTCCACATTGGACTGTTACTCGAGCCAATCAACTATCTCACAAGCTTTTAAATGTTTCTTGAGCATCACTATTTAGCTGGGACATCCGCAACGTTGCTTATCTTTAAGCTTTGGTCATGAGCCGTGGTGTGGAATTGGATGCGTTTATCGTTTTTTTTGAACCGCTCGAAATTGGTCTTGCCAAAAGACTACTCGAGTTTGAGGCTTCAACCTTAGAGCTTTTCCCGCTCGAGAATTCAAGTCTAATTCGTGCTGCTCGGGTAATGGGTGACACGGATTTAAAACTTGCACTCGAGAATATCCGTGCCCATCTGCTCGAAGATCGGGCAAAGTGGATCGAAATTGGCGCTCGAGGTTACGCGGTGATTGACGGCAAGCGCGAGTACCGCCCGTGGCGCAAAAACGCATATTTGACGCTCGAGAAATTACAGAACCTCGAGAAACTCGAACCAGAAATCAAATATCACGCCCCAGGTTGAAAGACTTTTTCCAGCGCCTCACGCATCACGCGCACATCTGGTTCATGCCCCGTCCACATTTTAAAGGCAATCGCGCCTTGATAAACCAGCATTCCCAAACCATCCAAAATCCGTGCTCCTCGAGCCTCGGCTTCTTGCAAAAACGGTGTGCGTGGGGGGTTGGGAATCACATCGCAAACAATCATGTTTTTGGTTATTGAACTGTACTCGAGGTTTGGGCGGTCTGAAA
The DNA here is from genome assembly GCA_031391225.1 of Deinococcales bacterium. Taxonomy (GTDB): domain Bacteria; phylum Deinococcota; class Deinococci; order Deinococcales; family JAAFIG01; genus JANXTZ01. The sequence goes on along the minus strand of JANMUC010000616.1, from coordinate 804 downwards.
TGTTCGGGTACAAACCTATCGAGGTTGCATTCGCCAAAATATCGGTGTTTTCTGGTATGACGTAAGTCTCAGTCCACGAAACGAATTCTGCACTCACAGGTGTTTTTTCGTTCAAGAGTTTGACCAGCGCCTCACCTCGAGCTTGATTGCGGTTGACCACGGTAATGTGTGCCGCGCCGTTTAACGCCAATTCCACCGTCATCGCTCGAGCCGCACCACCCGCACCGAGAATCACGATACGTTTCCCTTTAACCTCGAGTTTGGCATCTTCGGTTAAAGCCCGAATAAAACCTTTGCCATCGGTGTTCTCGCCAATTAGTTTATTGCCCTCGCGCCGAATCGTGTTGACCGCACCCATCAACCGCGCATCGGGCGCGACCTGATCCAAAAACTCGAGCACCGCGACCTTGTGCGGAATGGTGCAGTTGATGCCCGCAAAATTCATGGCGCGTAAACCCATCACGGCTCGCTCGAGGTCTTCGGGTAAGACTTCAATGTTCAAATAGCGCCAGTTTAAACCGAGTGCCTTAAAGCCAGCCTCCTGCATGAGGATGGTCGGATTTTCAGCGACAGGATGACCGAAAACGCCGACCAGTTCGGATTTGTAATTGCTACTGGACATTAAAAACCTCCAAAGAATAAAACTCGAGCTTTGTTTTATCCAGCTTAGGACTTACGCAGTAGCTCGAAAAGAGTAAGAAATTAAGGCATAATCAAACCATGAGCGGCATCGTCAAACGCGAAGACTACTGTCAATTCCTGATCGCCAGCCAAACCAATTACACCCTGACTTACTTCGCCAAT
>JANMUC010000582.1:0-3811 GCA_031391225.1 Deinococcales bacterium | reverse complement strand
TCGAACACTTTCCGAAATCGCCTTGCAACTCGAGACAGACGAAAGCACGATTGCCAAACGCCTCCTAAAACTGCTCGAGAAAAATGAATTGCAACTAGGCAGTTTGGTGAAAGTGCCTGTTGTTCAGAAGATTCGTAAATTTGCTGAAACGCTAGGCTACAGCCCGATAGCGCCGTTAAAAGCCAAACTTGGCGCTAGTGTCACAGAATTTGAGATTCAAGCGGTCAGGATTGCAGACCGTGAAAATTGAAGAGATGATTAAGGATTTGATCGAGGTGTTGCAGGTCTGCGGTTTGCCAGTTGCTCGAGTAGCTCTGCGCCAATTCGCACTTCACGCAATTGACCGGTGATAAAATCTTTCCATTTGGGTTGACAATCGCTGGGGTGCTTGAACCATTCGTCTACTTCATGGTCAATCTCATTCAGGGTCGCGGCGCTGATACTGCCGCCACGATCTACGACATCCCAACCCAGTGCGACTTTCTGACCAATCGCGGTGCTTGCCTGCGTAGCCAAAGCCTCTGCAATTGGATTCAACCATGCCGAAATATGATGGTGTGTTTCCTGATCGCCGTGGTCATGCTGATCGCGGTCACTGTGGTCTTTGGCAATTTGCGTGTGGCTCGGCGGCGTGTAACCCGTCGGGGCGATGCCTGCTTGCGGTTGTCCATTTTGGTATAAGTCACCAACCCCACCCAAGGTGCGTGCAACACCGTCCATGAAAGTTGTTCCTGCCCCAGCCGTCTTTTGTTGTTCGACATTGGTTTTTTGTTTTAATACCTCAATCGCGTGGTCAATCGCGGCAACAGATTTGGTCACGGCAGCATCGTAAGCCGCGCCCAGTTCGCGTTCGATGGTTTCATGAATTTGTTGTTGCAAGCTTTCAATGGCTTTGGCAACCCTCTCACCAACAATCGGAATGGCTCGAGCCATGTCTTTGATTGGTTTGAGCAAATCAATTCCCGAAGCCCAAGCGTAGACTTCACTTAAGATGTGCTCGCGGCTTTGCAAACTGATTGCGTAATTGTCAAGCCAACCGGTGACTTCACGAATCTTGTCGGCTCCCGCATCTGCTATGCCACTGACCGCTCCAGAAACCTGATCACCGACCCCTTCGACTCGCCGCGCTGCGCCGTCAAAGTAATCACTGTCACCGCCCAACCAGCCGTTGACGGTACTCATGCCGCGCAAAATCCCGCCTCCCGTTTGCATCGGAGCGCTTGCAATTCCCCCTGCCGCATGACCTGCCCCACTGACCAGATCAGCCTCGAAGCTTCCAATGGTGGCAATGGTGCTCGTGACTGGGCGTACCAAGCTCGAGAGCATCTGACCCGTGCGGTTAAAGCTGGTTGGCTCGGTCATGTCAATGTAATCGAGGGCGGCTTTGGTTAAGGCACTTGGACCTTTGGCTTTGGATTTGAACGGGTTGGCTTCGACCAGCTTGTCTTTGACCTCACCCAGAATGCTGGCGGCGGTATCGGTCAGGTTAAATGAACCTGTGGTCATGACATCGCGGCGTTGACCGTTCGCGCCCGTAATTTGCAGGTTATCGGCTACAGGATTGCCGTTGGCATCGTTACCGTGCACCATTGTATCGAGCGATTGGTCTTGATTGAGGGTTTGCAATTGATTTTGATCGTTCATGACTTGCAAACCACCGTTGCGAATCAAGATATTGATGGCAATCTCGCAGAAATTGGAATGCGCATAATAATCTTGCATCGTATGGATTCCGCTCGAGAATTCCCGTGGTCCACGTCCGCCTTCACCCTGACGCCCTAGACTGGCACTGCCGCGCAACGTGCGTTTCAACCATTCTTTGCTGGTGTTCATGTAGGTAGGAATGCCGGATTCATCGACGTTAAAGGCGGGTGCAACCCCATCTTGCAATACGATTGTGCCAGTGGGTGTGTTGATGTATCTCGAGTCAGTGGTGGCGTAGCCTTGGGAGGCAGTGCCTGCAGGTGTGGCATTTTGAAATTGATCAGGGTTTTGATTGACGGCGTTGCGATCTTGAGAAAACTCACCTTGCTGGAAGACATCGCTGGCGCGTAAGCCACTTGGGTTGTCCATGTGCTCGACTGGATCGTAAGTGCCAAATTCGGCAAGGTTGATGCCTCGCCCAAAGTCTTTGATGGCAATAATGTTCAAGGCATGAAAGGCTGGTCCTTCCATCAAAATTGAACGAACCCCAGGGGTAAGTGCTTGCGAAAGATCGCGTTCCCAATTGCCAAAACGTCCTTGTCTGGCTTGATCTTTATCCAACCCCATGTTTTGCAAGGCTTGTTCGGTCATGTAAGCGTGACCGCCATGTTCTTTCTCCCCATCGCCCTGGGCGAAACGCTGCACACTGGCTGGGGCTGGGGTTAAAACAGGGTTTTGATGGTTCATGACCGCGTCCGCAGCCCGTTCTGCCTCGAGTTCTGAGCTGTCAGATGGTGAGCTGACCTCGAGCGAAGTTTGAACTTGTGGATTGCCTTGTTGCTGTACCACGTGTGCCAATTCGTGCGCCAGCAGACGTTGACCGCCTGGGGTATCGGGTTGATACTGACCTCGATTAAAAACAATATCTGAACCGATAGTGAAAGCGTGCGCGGACAACGATTGCGCCGACTGCTGTGCTTCATTGTCCGAATGAATTCGGACCTGTGAAAAGTCAAAACCAAAGCGTTGTTCCATGTCGCCAAGCACCGCAGACTCCAAAGGTTGTCCTGAAGAACTCGGAACAGGCGATTGAGCGATGATCGGTGTACTGTCACTTTCTGCAGAACGATGAATTTTTTGCCCATCGGTGCTCGAGATTCGTTCTTTGAGTTTCATGGTCAATATCATAGGGCAAACTGGAAAGTTCCATGATTTTAGTGCCGTTTTCATCTTCGTTAACGGCTTTTTTGATTGTATGATGCCAAACTAAAATGATGATCACAATCAAATATTGATGATTTCTTGTGGCAATGCCTCGAGTTCAAGAAGGTTAAACTATACGCGGAGGAACACCATGTTGAAAATTGCGAATGCACCCTGCTCTTGGGGTGTAATTGAAGGCATCGAAGGTGATCGGGATGGCTACGCCAGGTTGCTCGACGAAATGCAGGAAACAGGTTACGACGGCACAGAATTGGGCGATTGGGGTTTTATGCCCACCGATCCCGAAAAACTGAGCGCCGAACTCGAGGCTCGAAAGTTAAAACTGCTGGCGTCTTGGGTGAGCGTGTTCTTGCACGACGCCAGCCGTCACGCGCAGAGCGAAGCCGAAGCGGTTCGCACGGCGGGATTGCTGGCTGCCGTCGGAGGCTCGAGTGCGTTGGTGGTACTAGGCAATGACCCGTACATTCCAAACCACACCCGCAACATCAACGCTGGGCGCATCACGCCTGAAATGGGCATGAGCGACGCGCAATGGGATGTTTTTGCGGAAGGCGCAAACCGTGTCGCCAACGCCGTCAAACGCGAAACAGGCTTGCGAACCGTGTTTCACCATCACATTGCCACCTGGATTGAAACCCCGCTCGAGACTGCCAAACTCCTCAGCTTGACCGACCCCAGCGTGATGGGTTTGTGCTTTGACACTGGGCATTACAGTTTTGCGGGCGGTAATCCACTCGAGGGATTGGAACTGCACAAAGACCGAATTTGGCACGTGCATTTTAAAGACCATGATCCGAAAATCGCCGCCCAATCTCGAGTTGAAGGTTGGACTGGTGTTCAAGCCGTTGAACACGGCGTGTTCTGCGAACTTGGGCATGGGGATGTGAACTTTGCAGCGGTCAAAGCCAAACTCGAGTCTTGGGGCTACGACGGTTGGATTGTG
>JANMUC010000564.1:0-1126 GCA_031391225.1 Deinococcales bacterium | reverse complement strand
ACCGCCGACAATGTTCAGCAAACCCTCCCTGGCGTACTCACCCAAAACTCGAGCCATGTACTCGGGTGTGTCATCGTACTCACCAAAGGCGTTCGGTAATCCCGCGTTCGGGTGACAGGAAACAAATTCTGGCGCGACGCTCGAGAGTGTACGCAGGTACTCGCGGAACATTTCTGCGCCCAAAGCGCAATTTAATCCAACCGACAAGACATTCGCGTGAGCTGTGGAAACATAAAACGCTTCCGTGGTTTGCCCCGACAGGGTGCGCCCAGATTGATCCGTGATCGTACCGGAAAGCATGATCGGCACTCGAGTCTCAAGTTTTTCAAAAACATTCTCGGCGGCGTAAAGTGCACCTTTGGCGTTCAAAGTATCGAACACCGTTTCGATCAGCAGCAAATCAACGCCACCCTCGAGCAACGCCGTGATTTCCTCCTCATACGTCGCCACGAGATCATCAAACGTCACCGCCCGAAACGCCGCGTCCTCCACTTTCGGGCTAATGCTTGCCGTGCGATTCGTTGGACCTATCGAACCCGCCACAAAACGCGGTTTGTGAGGCTCGAGCTTCGTGAATTCATCCGCTGCCTGCCGCGCCAACCTTGCACCCGAAAGGTTGATTTGATACGCGAAATCTTGCATCTCGTAATCCGCCTGCGCGATTCGCGTGGCACTGAACGTGTTTGTGCTGATAATGTCCGCACCTGCCGCCAGGTATTTTCGGGCAATCTCGAGCGGAATGTCAGGACGGGTGATGTTGAGAAGATCGTTGTTGCCAAACAGGTTAAACGGTGTTGGGAAACTGGGGTGACGGAAGTCTTTTTCGTGAAGGTTGTACGATTGAATCATCGTACCCCACGCGCCATCCAGCACCAGGATTCGCTCGAGAAGGAGTTGTTCGATTTTGGTTTTTTGCATTTTGAATACCTAATTCTAAGCAATTGAAACAAGAAGAGAAATTATTTTCCCGAATCTATTCGTTCTGGTTCGATTTTTTCAGTGATGATTTTTTTGAAGAGTTTGAATTTCTGAACTTCATCAACTGGGATAATGAAATAGTCAGGGTCTTTGTCTTTTTTGAGTTTTTGTATGATTTCCCTGCTGAGTAGTTACAAATTGAACACGT
>JANMUC010000561.1:0-2789 GCA_031391225.1 Deinococcales bacterium | reverse complement strand
GCCGCATGACGCGTCGGTGGGTGTCTTCAGAGATTGGATCACGTGCCAAAAGCTGCTGGGCGCGTCCAAGCGCTTTTTGGTAATCACCCGCAGTCTCGAGCCGATTTGCTTCACTGCTCAGGGCTTCACGCCTGCCAGACTCAAGGCGTTCTCGAGCCGCCAGCACCCAATCGTTCAAATCAGGGCAGTCATCGTAATCGTTGCCTGCCAGCAATTCACCCTCGAGTTCGAGGGCTTTTGCATGTTCGCTGGTAAAGATCAGCGATTCAAACCGCACGGCATCAATCGTTAGGCTTGGCTCGAGCCTGAGTGGTTCGTCGGACACGATCAGATCAAAACCGACTGCGGCGCGAAGTCGGTACAAGCGTTGGCGCAGACTGCTGCGGGCTGCGTCTTCTGTCGAATCAGACCACAACAACCCAGCAAGTTTAGTCCTTGATGTTGCCCCCTCGAGTGCCAGAAACGCAAAAAGTGCAGCGGTTTTACGTTCGAGTCGCACCACCACGTCATCACAAGTTAATTGCCCATGCCCAAGAAGCTCGAGTTTCCAAGATTTGGAAACGACTGGCGTGGAAGTGTTTTGCGGCACTGACATCTGGGCATTACTTTACGCCACATGCAGTTATTACATCCTTAGATTGATCGTAGACCGCTTGCAATACGAACTGGACTTCATTGGCTGACGGGTCAGAAACTTTGAGCGTTCCAAACTTGATGAAAAAAGTCTGGATTAGACGTTTAAGCCTACGATTTTCAGTTCAGAAAAGAGTTTCTTGAAAAAAATTAAGACTCGAGCTTTAATTTCTTTGGGTTTAATCCGATTTTAGGATTGTATTGTACGTTGGGTGCTAGCAGTTGTGAATGTGTCTCATTGCAATATTCTTCGTTCCAAACACCAAACTAGCAATTGCCAGTCTACCCTCTCTTGACCATAAAACGCACCTATCGGGCATGGTCGCTCATCCCCAACCCTTCTTGACCCTGAACGTGCACCTAGCGGGCAGGGTCGCTTCTCCCAACATCAGGAGAAGGGAGCTTAAGTTATTTTTCACGTGTGGCTCGAGATTTTTGTCCCTCTCCCGCTTGCGGGAGAGGCGACCATGCCCGATAGGTGCACGTTTTATGGTCAAGACGGTGGCGAGGTACGAGCCGGGTGAGGGTTTCAGGCGAGTGATGGTTTGACTATTTGCATGTGTCACAAGGTTTTTAGGTTTCTTGAGGTACGAGAACCACTAGCACCCGACGTATTGTGAATTTGGTTAGGCTTCTAAAGCCAAAAAATGGCGAGCCGATGCTCGCCATTGAAATCAGTTTTGATTCAATTTATAAACTTCCAGGTGCACCGATCAACACGTTGTAATTGTCGTGATTCTCGAGCTTGGGCGTGATGTACACCGCCCGTTCGGGTTGTTGAATTTCGGTGGTGGTTTGTGTTGCTGCCAAGGTTTGGACTTCGTTGCCGATCTGGTTCATAAATTCCTCCCGTACTGCTTGTCAGTTGCCCTTAAGGTTGCTCAATTTGCGTGTGAGCCTAGAGTCATTCAAGTATGAATAAGCTCGAGATAACAATTTAAGGAATGTAACGGGCGATGTAAGATGCTGTTGAAACCAGAATCTTGCCGTCACCTTGAAATTTGATGGTGTTGACAGGATCTGCGTTGCCCAAATCCACAAAACCCAGTCCATTATTGGCAAAACTGGTGTCAGGTGTGCCGTTGGTGTTTAACCGAATGATGACTGCGCCTGGTTTGCCGTTGTAAGTGGCACTGCCAGCGATAACAATCTTGCCGTCAGATAGTAATTCTACGGTGTTGGCTGCGCCTGTGGTTAGTCCTGCAAAATTTGCCAGATAAGTACCAAACGACGAAAAGAGACTTTCATCTCCAAAGGTTGTATCAAGCTGTCCGTTGGCAAGAAATCGTGCAACCGCAGGTAAGCCGTCACTTACGCCTACAGCCACAATTTTTCCGTCAGTTTGAACAATAAGATCATGAATTTGGCTATTGGTGTTACTTGGCGCTAAGAATTTTTTAATCACTGCTTTGGCTATTCCGCCCGTACCAAAGCTGGTGTCAAGCGTCCCGTTGTTGTTGTACCGAGCCACTGCAAAATCGTAAATTCGTGATTGCGCTGTTGCGTCGGCATGACCACCAATCAAGATTTTGCTATCGGTCTGAATGGCTAAACCCTTTGAAAGTTCGCTCGCCAGAATGCTAGAACTCAGTACGCCGCTCGAGCCAAAGGTGGTTTCGGGTGTGCCTGTAGCAGAAAAACGAGTCAGGTAGCCTATGTTAAATTGTGATGCTGTGTTTAACAGGTTGGTTTTCGCGCCCATAACAACGATTTTACCGTCGGGTTGCAGTTTTGTTGCGTTTACATAATTTACCAGTGAAAAACTAAAAGGGTCATTTATTTCTGTGTAGGTGCAGTTTCGAATCAAAGGGTTTGCAACGGGTGTAGTAACCTGACAAACACTAGCATTCGAAGTTTCTTGTCCGCTGATGCCCAGGTCGCCGTTGCTGCGAATGTACAAGTTTTTAGGATCAGGAAACCTAACTACATCATGACCGCCCAGACCGCTTTTGCCATTGCTGAGGAAGTAATCAACATAACCATCAAATAATCCAATTGACCATATTCCACCGTCAGGTCGTAAATAAATATCTTGCCCGTAAGCGACACGGCGTTTGCCTGCAATGCCAAAACCACATAAATCCAAGCTGTTACTTAAAGTGCCAACATTAGGAAAAGCCAGTAGGAAATCTTCGGTGTTGAGTGCGCTGCTGGCC